>URZD01000020.1 GCA_900552305.1 uncultured Eubacteriales bacterium | reverse complement strand
TACACAACAACGGGGGTTATCCCGTCTTGGCCGCGCCCGCCGCTGATTATCAGCTCATGTCCGTTTTCGAAGTATTCGCCGCGGCTATATTTTGCCGTTTTGACATGTTTTTCAAGTATCATCGTTTTGAACGGCTCAATATTTACCTGACCCCCGTGCAGATGTCCGCCAAGCACAAGGTCAAACGGCAGCTGTGACACCTCGTCAAAATACTGGGCACGGTGCAAAAGCAGCACCGACAGTATTTCCGTGTTCATGTGTTTGTTCATTCCTTTAAGCACCGGCTCCGCGTGTTCCCAGAATGCGCCGTCACCGTCGCCGTGTACCGAGTCCGCATACCCCGCAAGATAAATTTTTTTGCCGTCTTTTTCGATTGATTTAACCTCATTATTTAAAAATATAACGTCAGACCCTTTTAATATTTCCTTAATAGGCGGTTTTTCGCTGTTTCTGTAGGTCGCGTTAAAATACTCATGATTTCCGTATGCGTAATACACGTCCGCAATCCTTGTCAGTTGATTTATCAGCCTTTTTGTATTACTGTAATCGGTAGTTTTCATGCTTACAAGGTCGCCCGCGATACATATTATATCCGGCGAGGAATCCCGCACTGCGTCAAGCACCCTTTCGTAATCCGCACTGTTGTGAAAATCTGTGATCAAAGCTATCCTAAAGCCGTCGAACACCATCGGTACGCGCTCCGACTTAAATATATATTCGGTATTCACAACGCGGCGGTTATCCCACAGCACATATACCGAAAGCATTAGCAACGCCGCAACCGTCACTGTTATAACCGGCAATATCACACGTCTCAGAACTTTCATAACTCTGCCTTCTCCAATCTCTGCCTTTTTATTTTATTAAATGTCAGCCTTATCGGTCTTGTAATTGCCTTAAAACGGTTTGAGGGCGAATCCATTTCCCACGCTTTCAGATAGCTCATTGTCGCCAAAGCGAATTTAAAGTTATCCCTGTACTTACCACGCAACGACAGTCCGCTCCCGGTCAGTCCGCCCTCGGAACGGAAGTATTCATAAAAAACATCGTCCGCAAACAGAATATTTTTTGCGCGCGTCACCGTTTCCAAAGAAAAAACCGCGTCCTCTGCCGTTTTCATGTCTGTTCTGAAACGCAGACCGTCAACCAGTCTGCGCCGATAGATTCCCATACAAACGCTGTTAAGTCGAATTCCGTCAAGAAACATCGGATAAACCTTTTCGCAAAATTCGTTTTTTCCGACAAAACCTATCCCCTTTGCCTGCCCCTGCGGAACATATCTGCCGCCGTTTTCAAGTATGCACTCGTATCTGAACCTAACCATATCCGAGTCATGCTCTGCCTGCATTTTAAGCAAAGCTGCAATCGCTCCGTCCTTTAGTGTGTCGTCGGAATCAAGGAACATTATAAAATCGCCGCTTGCCGCCGCAAGTCCAACGTTTCTTGCATTTGCAACTCCCGCGTTTTCAATGCTTTTCAGTATTATCTTTCCGCCAAATCTCCTCAGCGCCGATTCGGTACCGTCTGTCGAACCGTCGTTTATTACAATAATTTCCGTATCGGCATTTTGGTTAAGCACCGAGGCTATACATTTTTCTATACGCTTTTCACAGTTGTATGCCGGAATTATTACCGATACCTTCATTACCTTTTACCCCGTTCGCTTTGTTTCTTTGTTTTTCATCCGCCGTGTCGTCCACAAATCTTACCGCATGGCTGCGCCTTTTTATCTCTCTGTCCGATGACGAAAGCGCCGTGTCGCGTTCCTCGTCAACTCCGCTTGTTGCCGACTTCATAAACATTATTTTTATCGTGAGCAAAATCAGCTTAATATCAAGCAGAAACGAATATGTTGTGCCATAGGCTATATCCATAAGGATTTTATCCGACACTCTTGTATTGTATTTTCCGTATACCTGCGCATAACCTGTAAGTCCCGCTTTAAGACAAAAACGCATATCATAGCTGTCGATTACCTTAGAAAACTCATCCGCAAAGACCGGACGCTCGGGACGCGGTCCCACAACAGACATTGACCCCGTGAGTATATTATAAATCTGAGGCAGCTCGTCAAGCCGCAGCGCGCGCAGCACGCGCCCTACGCGCGTTATGCGCGGGTCGTTCTCCGTTGCAAGCTGCGCTCCGTTTTTCTCCGCGTCGTTAACCATTGTGCGGAATTTGTAGACATTAAAGACCTTTTTGCGGATTGTATACCGCTCCTGTTTGTAAAACACGGGTCCCTCAGAATCCAGTTTTACCGCCACTGCGCAGCCAAGCATTATCGGCGCAGTCACGATTGCCGCAATGACCGCAAAAACAATGTCAAAACCTCTTTTGATAAATTTTTGCAATTTGGTAAGGTGAATACCCTTTTTTACAATAACAGGGGTATCGTCAATCTGATAAACACTGCCGCGAAGGGTCGTGACTCCGTCTACGTCCGCAAGTATGTTTACTTCCTTGCCCATGCTCAGTCCCCTATATAAAATTTTTGACGAAATCCTGTTTGAAATCCGCGGCGAAATAAATATCGCGTCAAATTTTTCTATAACGTCGTCCAAAATAGTTTGCAGCTCTCCCTCGTCATTCTCGTCAAGAAGGTGATACCACGATTGGTTTTCCTCATTGGAGGCATATTTCAGCTTTCGTGCAAGACGGCTTGTGTTGCTCATGTTTTCTATAATCAGCAGCGAGCGTTTTTCGCCGATTTTCTTTTTGGCTATGGCAATAAGGCTGCGCCAAGCACCCAAAAAAGGCAGCAGAGTTACCGCAAGCAGTCCCCAAAACGCAATCGGCTGCTGATTTGCACGCAGAAAACGGCTCGCTATATACACTATCACATAGGTTATAATCGCAGAAATTTCAGTTGCGACCAGTACATTATATACATTTTCCGCCTTAACGGAATAAAGCTCAAACATTATGAAATTGAAAACGAAAAATAACAAAAAAGCAACGCGGTACATGGCCGCCGTATTTATAAAATCGGTATATACGCCTGCAAGCCCGAGTGAAAAAGCAATGCAGAAAACCACCAGAAAAATGTCGCCGCAAACAGATACGGCTCTTATTATTTTGCCTTTTAAATTAGCGTTCATACATTATCACCCATTCCGATAGAGTATTCTTTTCAAAGTACACAAGCATACACAATCATAAGAATCATCAGACACGTACCCGTTTTTGCGTTTCGGGCGCTGTCGGATTTTACACAAAAAGACTGCCCCAATTAAATCAATCAGGGCAGCCCGCCGGGCTGACTAAATTCAAACGCAACACCTTATAAAAGCTTTGTCTGTTTGGTATATGCGTTCGAACCTTGCCAACATTTTAATAAATCAACTGACTGTCAAAATCATCAAGTATGTTTCTGATATTCTGCTGTCTTTTGGAGAAACTGATGAAACCGTTATCATCATATGCGCTTGTCGCTTTAAGGCAACCCTCATAGCCCCAGTGTGACGGATTCATGTCGATAAAGTTGTAGTCCTCAGCGGTAACCTCAAACTCGTTTCCGTTTTCGTCAATCGCAGTCAGACCCATTTTGTCACGACCTATTATCTTATTAAACAAAGCGCAAAACTCGGCTCTTGTCATTATTTCGTCCGGAGCAAATCTGTCGTTTCCAATGCCCTCCATATAGCCGTAAGCATACACCTTTTTGATATATTCCACGTACTCGTTCCCTTCAACATCGGTAAACGGCACCTCGTCCGACGAAAGATTTAATTTAAGCGCACACGAAACCAGCTTTGCAACCAAGCCGCGCTTTATCTTTCCAAGCTGTACCTTATTGTCGCTGTCAAGTCCGCCTACCTCGCACTGATAAGCAAGACCTCTTGCAAACCACTCGCCGCGGTAGTCCTCGATTGAAGGAGTAATCTTATACGCCTTCCCCTTCGTATAAAGCTCCTGGTCAAGAAGCCTCATCAGCATTGACGAAACCTGTTCCACCGTAACGTCATCGTCCATACCCATTTTAATCTGCGCCGCGGTACGCTCTGTTCCATTCTCGTCAACAGTTGTAGTTATAAGTGGCTCATAACCGAATATGTACGCATACTTTGCGCCGTCAAGAACGATTGACGTATCCTTTGTTTCCTCATCCTTATTGTTGTCATCTTTATCCTCGTCGGTCTTATCATCCGGTTTTGTATCATCCGGCTTGTAAGCGTCCTCCGGAATGTCGGTTGGCTTGTCGGGAATTACTATATCAATTATATCGTTTGTCTCCAAATCTAAAATACGACCGTCAATGTGCCAGCCGTCATTCTCAAGCTTAAAAACATACCACTCAATACCGTAATATTTTGTATTAAGACAAGCCCACGGAATTACTTCGCCCTTATGCGAACGAATATAACCCTTATACATCAGCTGATCTCTTACTGCGTCAAACGCCTCGTCCGTTCCCGGAGGATTAACGACCTCCGCAATGACATCGTCAGAAGTAACGTCTCCGCCGGCTACAACCGTATAGTTTGCATCGCGCGTCTTGTCAACAAGGTCAGACTTTTTAATCATGTCCGTGAACAATGTTTTCGGATGACTTGCAATATTGCCGTTCGTATCCATCTGCAAACCGTCAAGCTGAAGATAGAACATCGCCGTTTTGCTTGAAGGATCACGTCTTGACGGCTGCGCGTTTCCGTCCAAATTCCAGTCATAATCCCAACCGGGTTTTCCGTCAACCCACCAATCGCCTTTCGCAGCAAAAGTTTCAGTAGAAGCCTCGTTTGATGCCTCCGTGTTCTCTTCACTTGCGAACGCAGTCATTCCGGTACACATTAACGCAATCGCAAGGAGAAAAGTTACCATTTTCTTCATCATAAAGAAAACCTCCCTTAAATTTTTGTGCAACCAGACAGCCATAGCTTGCGCCTTAGACTCACGGCTTTGCGTCCCACTCTTTCAAATGGTTTGCCTATTATTAAATTTTTACAAATTTATTATACGACAAAAAAAACGATTTGTCAACTTTATTTCAGAATTTTTTTATATTTTTATAAAAAATTTTTTAAAGACTCTTTATTTTTTCCAAAAGCATTTCTGCCGCCTTTGAAAATACGGTGTACCGTTTCCATGCCAAGGCATAATGTATTTCAAGCGCCGGCTCAAAAGGACGAAAACAAACGCCTTTTTCCAAAGACTTTGGCAATAAATCTTCTGTTGTCACATAACAGCCCAAGCCGCTTTTTACAAAATTGCACGGCGAACCGTTTATAACATTGTTCGTCGCGTCTATATTCAGGTCTTTCGTTTCTGTTTGCGCCCAATGTGAAATAATATTTTGCAGGCCTTACCGCCTGTGCAGAATCAGCGGCACAGATAGCAAATCTTCCTTTTGCACATATTCTTTTTTTGCAAGAGCGCCGTTTTCCGGCACAAGCAAACCTCATTTTGAAGAATCAGGCAATGAAATATAATCATATCTTGCGGCATCTACAGGCTCTAAGCATACGGCAAAATCAAGCATACCATGCTCCAGCCGCTCCGCAACATCAATAGCGTCACTGCTGTAAAAACCGAATTTTATATCGGGATAGTCCGCGCATATGTTTGCGGCGGCATCCAAATAAATGACCGCTGACTTTGACTTTGTCAGCGGTCTGTCCACCCGCATAACGGGTGGTTTTTTTCTTTATTTATATATTTGCCCAATCGCCCAAGGTATTGTTAAACCTTCTTGCCATTTTTTCCGCTTTGCGGTATGCTCTGCGCATTGAACGCTTATCGGGCGGGTTTACACTCATCATCATTCCCGCACCGAGCAGTGCGCCTGTCATAAGTCCAAGTGAAAATCTGCACATTAAGTCCACCTCCCCCGTTTGGTTTTACCGCGATGTGACCTGCGTATCATTACCACGGCAAGCTATTCTACATAAATAGTATTTTCTTTTACCCGTATTTTATTTATGGATATTTTTTTCTTTTTTGACATCGGGGACCCCAAAACCGTTACATCGGTTATCTCACCGCTCTCCGTGTCAAAGCAAAGGCTGTTCAGCCTTGCACGGTGCTTTCTTTCGCCGTCCACGCCCTCTTTTACAATTTGCTGTCTTGCCTTAATGGCGCAGTCCGATACCGCACCGCCGATGCCGCAGCCCTTTTTCAATACAATTCGTTTGCCGTCCGCTTCCTCTATATCCGAAATTTTCACCGAACGGCAGGTCGGTATCAGACTTAGCGTTCTTACGCATATCGCGTTTATTTTTTCACCGCCGCCGTCCGCAATAACTCCTTCACAGGCTCCCCACGGCTCCGTTTCTCCGTGATTGTACACGAGCAAATTTTCCGCTTTGTTTACCGTAATTTTCAATTTTTATGCCTCGCGTTTTATTTTTATTTTTCCTGTCCGTCCCGCCTGTTATTCAATCATTTTTTTACAAAAATTTAAACCGTGCTTTCTAATAAGTAAAAAATCTGTTAAGCAGATATAATTTCATGCGCCCCGGCGCATTGTTTACCAAAAAATACAGACAAAAATGCTTTAAATTGCTCCTATACGTCATCGAGGTTTTTATATACCGTTTCACGTCCTTGTCGTCAAGAATTTCAAGCACATATTCCTCAGCCGTTTCCGCCGCCTGCCGTGCGTAAAGCAGCATTGTCAGCGCCGCGACACACTCAAGGCTCTTTCGCGTGCCGCTGTCCATACCGCGCGCAAGCACATTTTTAAACAGGTTCAGTATTTTAGGCAGTCTGCCCGCCATATCGCTGCGGCAATGCCCGCTGTCCTTAATAAAATAATTGTAAAAGCAGCCGTCCACAAATGTTATCCGCTTAAGATACAAAAGCATCTCCATATTCAGCTTAAAATCCTCGCTGAAATACACCGCCGTATCGCTGAACGCAAGGCTGTTTTCGGTCAAAAACCGCTTTTCAATCAGCTTGTTGCATACCTCGTTCGTGTGTTTGAGCCGATAAAAATACTCATAAACATAGTCCGCCCTGTTCTCAATCGCAACCGTTTCGTCAAAAGCCGAGCGTGCCGCAGCCGTGCCGTCCTCCTTTATATCGCATATCCCGCACTGAACTATCTGGGCGCGGCCGCACTTTGCCGCGCGGTACATACTCTCATACATCCCGCGCTCCACGGTATCATCCGCATCAACGAAGCCGAGGTACTCACCCTTTGCCACCGCAATTCCCGCATTTCTGGCATTGCCCTGTCCGCCGCGGTTTTGCTCCAGTACGGTAATCCGTTCGCCGTAGCTCTTTAAAATCCCGCCCGTTCCGTCGTCCGAGCCGTCGTTTACAACTATTATCTCTATATCCTTTAATGTCTGCGCAAGAATGGAGTCCACACATCTCTTAATCGTTTTCTCGCCGTTGTACACGGGAATAATAACCGAAACCTTCGCCATTTTGCCGCCCCCTAATTCTCCAAATATCTGCGTAGCTCCGCAAGATGCTCCGCCGCGTCCGCGCGGAAACCTCGCGGAACTGCAATCGGCTTGTCCGCGCGTTCCAACGCCGCCGCAAGGCATTCCTCATCTATGTCGATTTTTTTAACGCTTTCAAAACCGAGCCTTTTTGAAAGAATGTCCAGCTTGCTTGTATCGGAAACCGCCACTGTTGGAATCCCCGTCAGAATTGCGGCAATCACTCCGTGAAACCGCGAGCTTATTACCTTTTCACACCTTGCAAGATTGTCAAAAATATACTTCGGTTCTGCGTTGTACGCAATAATCTCTGCCTTATCCGCGCGGCGCATAAGCCGTTTGACCGTCAGCGCTGCAAGCGTGTCGTTCTCGTTTCCCGTATCCAATGCAAAAATCAGTATTCCGCCGTTATTTTTCTCGGCATAGCGGTCGCACACCGCCGCAAGCATTTTGTAATATTCAAAGTTTTCGCCGCTGAATCCCCTCTGTACAGGTATTACGCCCAGGCAGCCTTCATTGGTCGGCTTTGAAATATATTCGTCACCGAGCGCAAAAACTATGTCCTCGTGACGGCACACCTCACCCTTTGCCGTCATTTCCGAGATAAGCGCCCGCGATACCTCATCACGGCAGGATATAAGTCCGTATTTGTTCAGTTCCCGCCTTACAAGCCACCGCTCCGCAGCGTTTTTCGGCGCGTCAACGCGCCAATCGATACCCGCCGTTTTGGCATATTTTGTCCTGTCCTCTGACGGCAATGACAAAAACTTTGTCAGGATATTCATTTTTGACCGATACCGAAACCCCGTACCTATAACATTGACAACTGCGTCAGCCTTGCATTCCGCACCGCCGACCGTAACATTTTCCTTTCCGTATAAATGCGTCAGAAATTCCCTCTGCGCACAGTCCACAAAGAATCTGTACTCCTTCATAGACCTTATAACAATAAGCTGCATAAGGTCATCGCCGAAGTTTTTATCAAAATATCCCCAAAGCCTTATATTCACCGCTATTCGCCCGCCTTTCCTCTGCTCAGCTTGTTTCGCACCGCAGCAACCGCCTTTTTCCTTTCCCATCCGTCAAAAATCACAAAGAATCCCGCGCCGCCGCCGAGTACCGCCGCAACCGCCGCCGAGCAAAGCAGCATGAGCCATGACCCCGCGGGAATTATATGCTTCACTGCCGTGAAAATACACAGTTCAACAGCATTGACAAGTATTCCGCGGATTATATACGGATAGAACGTCCGCCGCGCCGCGCCGATATTGTGCGCGGCATAAAGCGGTACAAAAATCAGCGTTTTAAGCAGCAGCAAGGTCGAGCTTACTCCCGCAATCGCATACAGTCCGAGGCTTGTATGTTCAAGCAAGAGATACACGATTATTATATTCAAAATCCCGATAAAGCAGTCCAGCAGTGCGGGAACGCGAACATTGCAGGTAATCGTGTTTATTTGGTGCAGCGGAAAAACATAAATGCTCAAAAGCTGCGGCATAAGCGTCAGAACCGATAATATCTGGACTGTATTTATTTCCTCCGCGGTAAGCGTAGGCAACCACAGTGTGAAAAATTCCCTTCCGAAAACAACTATTCCCGCAATCGGGATTGAACAGATAAAACCGCACATTCTGGCGGCGAAGCCTGTTTCCTTTAAAAAGTCCGTCCTTGACTGCGTAGAATAGCTTATTGTCATTGTAGGATAAAACGTCCCCGCGATTACCCCGATAAAGCTAATCAGCATAACCGGCAGCGTTTTTGCAACGGACAGAATACTCATCTGCTCCGCTCCGATAAACAGGTTTGCAATCAGCAGGTCAAGACCGGTAAACAGCATTTGACTCATCTGGCTCACCGAGTTCCATATTCCGACCGCGGCAAGCTCCTTTACCGTTCCGAAGTCAAAAAGCTCTTTTCGAAACTTTAAATCCGGCGTCAGCTTGTTCTTGAAATGCACCTTTACCGCCGCGGAATACAGTGCGCATACAAACACAATCACGCCCACATAGCCGATATACGGATAGAAAAGCGAATATACGACCGTCAGCAGCGCCGCCTTAATAACAATGCTCGTCATATTGATAAACGCCGTGATTTCAAGCCTGTTTGTCGCGAATGGCGCAACCTCGTACCGTGAAAAAATAAGATTTACAAAAAACATAAGGAATGTAAACGTCCACAGACATTTTACATCAAAAACGTGCTGAGGCGGGATATTTATAACCTTTTCCAAAAAAATGATAAGTATGGTTGCCGGAACAGCAAGCACAACAGTGAGAAATACATTTACAAGGGTTACCGATGTAAAATAGCGGTTTGCGCGCTGCTTTTCGCCGCGCGAATACGCAACCGTTATATACCTGTTTGCCATGCCGTTTATAACGGCGGTAACAACCGTTGCGTATTCGAGGAAATTCCCCGCAAGGCTGTAAAAGCCGTATATATCCTTGCCGATTTTTTCAATAATTACGGGAATCAGAAAAAAGTTTATCGCCATTGAGAGAACAAACGCCGCAACCTGCGAAATCATATTAAGCGCAATTCTTTTCCCCTTGCTTTCCATTTTCAAACACTTTCCTTTCCTGTTTTCCGCCCCCACAGATAAATTCAAAAAACTTAATTTCAGGACAGTAACCCGCGCCTTACTCGGCGATCCCCAATCGGCTAACCCGTTCTCCGCGCCGTATGCCATATAAGCCGCCACGCCCCGCACTTTACCGCCGCGATTATTATTGCTGCACGCGGGTCGTCAATCCGCATCGGACACCGCCGTGCAAAATCAAACACAATTTTGTCCGTATGGCGTAAATGCTCCGTATACTCGCTAAAATTTGCTGAGTTCCTTGCACAGCCGCAGAGGTGATTATAAAGCATCTCCGCCGTATATGCAGCCAGCTGACCGCGCAGTCCGTACATATCCAAATTAAGCTCCTCCGAAAAATATTTCAGCATCAGCGCGGCAAATCTCAGCTCATTTTTGTTATAAGAATGGCTCATCGAGCCGTCAAGCACACGGTAGCAATAAAGCGGCTTATCAACAAAGGCTATTGACCGTGCATTCAGCAAGATAGGCAATGTGGTCGCAAAGTCCTCGCCTATCGCAAGCGAGCCGTCCACCTTAAGTCTGTATTTTTCAAAAAGCTCTCGTTTTACCGCCTGCGACCAGACGCTCGGACACACGCCGAAGGTATAGAATTTTTTATCCGCATCGTATACCGCACGGCTGTAAACCCGCGCTCTTTCCTCGTCTGCCGAGTAAACGCCCGCCTTGAACAGGATTGGCATATTCACGGTTTTTCCCGACATTTCCCGCGAGTGTCCGAAGCAATACACCTCCGCGTGCGTGCTTTTTATGTTTTCTTCAAGACAGCGCAGCGCGCCCTCCGCCATATAATCGTCGCCGTCAACATTCACGATATAATCGCCGCTTGCAAGCGCCAGACCCGAGTTCCGCGCACGCACAAGACCCTCGTTTTTCTTGTGACACACTCTTACCCTGCTGTCGCGCGCCGCATAGCCGTCCGCAATCTCGCCGCAGCGGTCAGGCGAGCCGTCGTCAACCAAAATAAGCTCAAAATCCGTACATGATTGCTCCAATATGCTTTTTATACATACGTCAAGATATTTTTCCACACGGTAAATCGGCACAATAACGCTGAACAGCGGCGACGGCATATCAATTCCCCTTTCCGTCCGTAACAAAGCTTCTTATCGCGGACATATAGTATTCATCCTCTGCAATGACGCTTTTCAGCGTCCTCTCGCAGTTTTTATCAAACTCGCCCGCGTCAAAGCCGACATAGTAGTCATATATTCTGTCAGTCACATTCTTCTCGCCCTCGTAAAGGCTTATTCCAAGTCCCTCACGCTCAATCATCATTCCGGAATAGGTGTCAAGATTTCCGAACATAGGCTTTTTGCATATCATTCCGTCATAAAATTTATTTGCAACCGCCGGATAATTCACAAAGCTTTTCGGATAGTTATAGCAAATCATGTCAAAGGACGAAACAATATCGGTCTTTTCCTTCTCGTCATACGCTCCGAAAACCTCAACGTTCGGGTATTTGCCGGCATATTCGCGCAGCCTGTCCACGCAGTCGCCGCTGCCGTGGATATTAAACATAAACCGTTTATCCGCTCCGAATATGTCAGCAAGGTATTTAAGATGTTCGTATTCGCGCAGATAGCCTATATAACCCATAACAATTCTGCCGTTACCGCGCTTTTCGCAGTGCGGTACGCGGTTTGCATAGCTCTCATGCCGAAAATTGTGCGCCGCGATAAGTTCCTTCCTGTCGGTAAGGTATTCGCGGAATCCCGGAGAGGATATTGCCGTAAACTCCGAATGTTCAATCACTGCATTTACAAATTTTCTGTAAAGCCGTATATACTCATATGAGGTATCGCGGAAATCAAAAAAGTATCTGTTTTTGTATCTTCCGAGCAACAGCTCCGGTATCATAAACGCGGTCTGTGTCGTCAGTACAATCAGCTTATCGTATTTTTTCTCTTTTATAATTCCGAGCGCAAATTTTCTGAATCCCCAAAACGGAGCAGCCTTTCCGATAAGCCTTCCGTAGCGCTCAACATGAGCGAAATAGGTGTGTCTTTTGTCATCATCGGGCATTTTCTCTCCGCTTCTGTTCCAATGAATTATCTCATACGGAATATTTTCCCCGTCCATTACCGAGGTATACCGTTTTACGAACGGCGAAAGCTCAACCTGCCCCGCATAGATAACGCCTATCATTTTAATCTCCGTTCCGCCGCCCTGCGCCGACACAAATTGTAATAAAAATTCTCCTATCCACAGGGCAAGGAATGATAAGAGATTGAAAGGGAGTAATCCGAACCCGCCGGAGAGATTATCCGAAATGAACTTTCACGTTACACTTCCGAAAACTGCATTTTCAAACTCGGACACAGCCGCGCGGTTAGCGCTCTGCTCCGCATTCTCCACCCTTTTCTTGCGCAAATCATCATTCAGGCTCTGCGGATTGTCAAGGATTTTTCTAAGAGCATTTTTTATCCCCTCATCGGAATTTTCACATACCGTTCCAAGGCCCTTTTCCTCAACCAGCTCCCGCGCAGAAATTGTAGCTGTCGAAAGTATCGGAGTCCCAAACGCCGCCGCCTCGCCAAAAACCATGGGCGCCGCCTCGTCATAGGACGGTACAAGCACCAAGTCCGCACTCTTAAAGTACGGATACGGATTCTTTTGCTGTCCCAAAAAGATTATATCGTTTTCCAGCCCATAGCTGCGGCACATTTCCACAGCCTTTTCAAGCTGGGCTCCGCCGCCCGCAATTCGCCATATAAATTTTGCGCCGTCCGCTTTTAAATCGGCAAAAATTTTTATCGTTCGGAAAATTCCCTTTTCCTCACTTATCCTCGCCGATGTAAAAATGTTTGTCACGCCGTTAGTGCGCTCCGCCGCAAATTCCTCCGCCATGCTCCGCATCTCGGAAAAATTAAAGCAGTTATGCACCACCGCCGACCTGTCCGCGCAGTCGGGGCATACTCTGTCGAATACATCCTTGCACGCACCTGACACACAAGCGATAGTATCGAATTTTTTATAAAAATTTCTGTTATAGGCATTGTTGCCGTAATAGTGTTCAAAATCACAGTGAACAAAGCTGATTTTCCGCTTTGCCTTTACGCAGTTTATGACAAACTCGTTACATCCGCCGTAGAAAAAGCGGTACGCCGAGTTTTGCATAAAAGATACGGCAGCGTCATATTCGCCGTCAAGCCTTTGAAACGCACAAAGCGCACGGAATGCCGCGCCGCAGCCGAAAATCCGCGTAAACACAGTCCAAAACCCGCGCCAAAGCCGCGTGGGTACTCCCGCTCTGTTCGCCTCTGTCTGCGTCATTCCCATTATTCTTGTAAAAAAGTTGCCGCGAATTATTTTAACATTTTTCGGTACACTGTATTCCCCCTCGGGATAGAACAGAAACAGCGTCACGTCATACCTGTCCGAAACTTCGCCGAGCAGATTCGCAAGCGACCTCTGTATTCCGCCTATATGGAGGTTGTTACAGGCAATCAAAATCCTTTTTCGCATATTACGCTTCTCCGTCCGCATCAGCCGCGCCGCCGTCATCACTGTCCCCGCCGTTCTCCCGCTCATGTTCCTTTTTATACGCCTTCATAATCTCCATGGCAAGAGCAATCAACACCATGCCGCCGCCCGAAATCACGATAGCCACGAGCTCGTAAAGCGACGCGTTCACATTGTCATAACACTTAACGCCGGTAAGCAGCGAAATGTGCTTTTGCGTACTGTAGTCGTTATAGTCGCTGATTGTTGCCGCCAGCTTTGTATAAAGCGACTTCATCCGCTCCGCCGTAGTATTTATCGACTGTTTAATTTCCGCAGTAAGCTGCTCCGCGTCAACGCTGCCCGGTGCGGGGGAAGCAAAAATTTCCGCTATCTTTTTATAGTGTGCCGCGTCCAGCTTTGCGTCATTCGCCGAGATACACTGATTTGTGTAATTCTCTATCAACGTGTCATATGTCGTTTTTGAGGTCGCCCTGCGTGCCTTCTCGTCGTACACTCCGTCCAGTATTTCAAGATCATCGTTGTTGCTTGTATTGCTCTTGTAGTTATATGCGTTCGGCACTTCTTTATTAGCCTTTGAGAACGAATCCATTTTCTGTTTGGTCATTTTTGCGGTGTCCTCAAAATTCTTTTGTTTCAGCAACGCCTCATTGTGCCGCTGCATATACAGCTCTTTAAGCCGCTGCGGATTTTTGGAAATCTTGCCCGAATATATATCCGCATAAATCAGCGGAATATCAAATTGCCGCAAATGCTCATACTCATAAATCAGGTCCTGGAACGAATACCCTGTTCCCGTTGAGCGGAACGTATCATCCGCGCTCTTATAGCTGCTGAGCCTTGTAATAATTTGTTTTATGTTGTTTTCCATTATTTCGGCAAGCTCTATATAGTCATAGCTGTCAACATCAAGCTCCGCAAGCGCATTTGTTATCGCCGCAAACTCGTTGTACTCCTCCGAGTAGTAGTCCAGATATTTGAAGGTTATTGTTTCAAGCAGCTCGCGCACCTTGTACGCCGGCTGACCGCCGCGCCCGGAAAGGGTAATCATGAACGTGTCGGGATAATATGAATACTCCTCGCCGTCCTTTGTTTTTGCAGCCTTCATCTCCTGAACGGAGTTCGGCACTATCGGCGAAACATCAATTCTGCGTCTCAGCGTTTCAACGCTGCTCTTCAGTCCAAGGTGATTTATAACATTCTGCAATACCTCGGGCGATGCAATGTGGTATTGATCAAATGTGCTTCCGTCCGGGAATTTTCCCTCGGCAGACACGCTTTTATCATTGTATCTTATAACAACCTGACCGTTGCTTGTCTGTATCGTCCCGACATAATACCTCGCGGCAAAAAACGCCAGTATCACAACCGCGACAATTCTGTATTTCCATTTTAACAGATACCTGAATATATCATACAGTCTGAGATTCATGACCGTTCCCCCTTCCTGCCTGCAATTCCGAGCAGAAAACGTTTAAGGATTCGCAGAATACGGATTCCCGCCGTCAGTATAATCACATATAGTATTATATTTTTCACCCACGAGGTAAACGGCAGCTTCTGCTCGCCCGGATAAACAAATGAAATATAATTATTGTTTTTCTTTGCGATATATTCGTTGTCCGTGCGTATTGCCAAATCCGAGATTCCCGAAAGTCTGTTCTCTATCTCGCTTATCATAATTTCCGCCGCCGCATTCATATCCGCAGTGGACTGCGCCGCCTTGTTAAAGCTGTTGTACTTGTCGGTATAGTCATCAATTGTCTTTTTTATCTCAGTTGCACGTATTCCGTTCTTGTATGAAAGCTTGGAAAGGTTATCGATTCCCGTTTTGGTACGGCTCATGTAAAACTCGTTTTCCGCGTCCACGGTCGGCACGAACGCCACGCCGGAAATCCGCGCGTCATACAGCTTGAGCGATTTGTTGGATATTTCGGACGCGCCGTGAAGATAGTCATAATTCCGCGTTTCGTTGTCTATCAGATATTTTTTCTTGTTAAGGAAAGTATCTTTGTTTTTTGATACCCGGTTCTGCCGAACATAGGCTCTCAGCTTTTCTATATCAATGTCGCGAAGATTTTCAAGCGCCGTCACAAGCTCGGAAAATTTATAGCCCGTATCCGAAGAAACAAAGTCCGCACTCAGGCTCTGCTTGTGTCCCAGATAGTTTATCATTGAATTTACGCTGTCCGTCACGCTCTGACAAATTTCGTCATAGTCATAGCTGTTCAGTTTTTCTTTGCCGTCAAACTTCAGTACCGTATTTTTATCAAGGTATGTCTTTGCAAAAAATTCGTTATAGCTCTCCGCAAGCGCGTTAAGGAACTCAACTGTATAATTTTTGCCAAACTTGTTCTGCTGACTGTAGTATACAACAAACTCCGCGGGCGTATAAGAGTAGCTGCCGCCGCTCGAAATCGATGCGACAGTCTTGTCAATCGCCGACTTTGGCATTTTTGCGTCAATCGTAATTCTCGGCTTGACATTCTCAACGGTAAGGCTCTTGTCGTTCACCTTTGCAATCGCATTCTTTATAACCTCATCCGACTTAATCTTCGAGATGTCAAACCTTCCTTTTGACGGCGTAAGTCCGTACTGTGCTCCGTCGTAATTCAGGGATATCTCAATTGACCTGTGGGAGTGGGGAAGCGATGAATTATTTCAGAAGGTTATTGACAGATACACAGCTATTCATCCTAATGTAACTATAAACCTGGTGGATAATCCATGGGAAGATTACTGGACAAAGCTTCCTCTGGCACTCGATGGTGAGGACGGACCGGCACTCTTCGATGTACATAACAGCTATCATGAGAATCTTATCAACTATATGGCTCCGCTTGATATTCCTGTTGAGGATTTGGAGCAGGACTTTAATGGAGTAAACGCCCATGTGATAGATGGTAAGGTTTATTACATTGATTACGGAATGATGACAGGTTCTGTTTATTACAACAAGGAGATGTGGAAGGAAGCCGGACTAACAGATGATGATATTCCAAAGACCTGGGATGAAATGATTGAGGTAGCAAAGAAGCTCACAATCAAGGATGGAGACAATATAGTCCAGGCCGGACTCAATTTCAATAATGATTTCCACCAGAATTATCTGCTTGGTCTTAATTATCAGCTTGGTGAGAACCTCTTTAAGGAGGATGGAAAGACACCTAATGTCAATTCGGATGCCATGAAGAAGGTAATGCAGATGCTTGTTGATATGTACGACAAGGATCAGATTGGTTCAAAGGATTTTGGCGATAAATGCGCAGACAGCTTTGGACAGGGACAGTCGGCGATGGTTATTCAGTGGGGACATTATTACAATACACTTAAGACCACATGGAGCGATATAGATTTTGGCGTATTTGAAATTCCTACATTTGACGGAAATCCATATGCATACAATAGATATAACGGTGAGTCAACATTCGGTGTAAACAAAAAAGCACCAAAGGATCAGCAGGCAGTTGCACAGGATTTTGTAAAGTTTTTCCTCTGCGATGATGAGTCTCAGGTAGATTTCAATCTTGCTATGAGTACCTTCCCTGCAAAGAAATCCCTTGCAGACAATAAGGAAATACTTAAAAACCCATCGCTTAAGGTACTTGCAGAGCACATTGACCACTACATCTGGCCGGGTCCGATGCCTTCATGTGTTGAGGAGGATATGAAAAAGGCCGGAGAGGACATATTCTACAATGGAGTGGATATTGATACAGCTTTAGACAAGGCACAGGCTGATATTATAAAGGATATGAAGAACAGTTCATTCCAATCAGTCGAGAATCTATATAAGTTTGCAAAATAACAGGTAAAGATTCACTACGGAGGATTATTAATGTTTAAAAAATCACGTCCATTACAAAGTAAGAGTGAAATAATTTTAAGAAACATAGTTGTTTTAGCTATGGTAGTTTTCTTTATAGTGTTTTTGATAATACCAATTGGTATAGCATTTGCAGGAAGCTTTCATGAGTGGAATCCGTTAAGCGGAACATACAAGTTTTTGGGTCTGGAAAATTATAAGCAGGTGTTCACGAGCAAATTGTTCGGCAAATCAATGTTCAATACCGTAATTTTTTCGGTAGTTGTAATTGTTTTCAGAGTCGGTCTGGGACTGGGAATCGCGTATGCTATTTATTCAACGCTTATAAAGCATAAGAGCTTTTTCAGGGCAGTTTACTATATGCCTGTAG
>URZD01000019.1 GCA_900552305.1 uncultured Eubacteriales bacterium | reverse complement strand
AAAAAGTCGGTCAACCGCAAGCAAATAAATCATAAATATTTTTTTAACTAAAATTTAACTTTATTTTTAACCTAATAATTTTTGCTCCAAATAACAAAATCGCATTGAAAAGCGCCGGAAATCATCGAGATTTCGGGCGCTTTTGCTTGCTTTCACCGAACATTGACTCTACCATATATAACATAAGCCGATGAATCCATGTTCGGCAAATTTACCTTCCTTTTTTGAAGCCTGACGGCGCAGCAATAGGTTTATCGTTGCGCTGAAAAAACTATTTTAACAACGCCTCCAAAAACTCAAAGCCGTCGTTTTGTACCTTTACGATTTTTACTCCGAGCGCGTTTTCAACCTCCGTTACCGTAACATCGTCAAGAAATATATCCTCGTCATGCCGCAGCATGGCAGTAGGTATAAGCAGCATTTCGCCTATCGGCTTGTCCTTCAGCTGTGCGATGATGTCGCCGCCCGTGACAAGTCCGCTGACTGTTATATGCTCGCCGAAAAAGTTGTTTTTTATGCTATAGACACGAATTTTATCGCTGCCGAGCCTGTTCACAAGTCCGCATATAAAATCGTAAGCAAGCACCCCTGTGGCAATGCTCTTTTCGGTATGCACCGCCGTGTCCTCGCAGTCCTCGAGCGCCATACCGTATTCCCATTTCATTGATGTGCAAAGTCCGACTCCGTTCTCTATCTGCGGAAATCCGTCATACTCCGAGTCCTTTGGCAGCTCTTCCTCCGCCATAATATAAAACTCGTCCGACAGATAAACAAAATTTATATCCCGCTCCGCGCGAAATTTTTTCTGCCATTTTTCAACCTGTTTTATTACCGCGCGCGACGATTCCTTATCAAACATTTCCAGCTTTGTCAATCCGTCGCGATAGTCCGAGATTCCGACCGGAACAATCGAAAGGCTTTCTATACATTCGCCAAAGCTGCCGAGGTCGCCTATCGTGCGGTCAAGCTCCGCGCCGTCGTTATAGTTGCGGCACAAAACCACCTGACAGTTAATCTGCATTCCGCCGTCCGCAAACCGCCGTATCTGATCCATTATTTTGCCCGCAAACCTGTTTGTGAGCATTTTGCACCTAAGCTCCGGATTGGTCGTATGCACCGACACGTTTATACGCGGCAGATTGTACTCGATAATTCGGTCAATGTCGCTGTCGCTCATGTTCGTCAGCGTGACATAGTTACCCTGCAAAAACGACAAACGGTAATCGTCATCCTTAAAATAGCAGCTTTCACGCATATTCGGCGGGAGCTGGTCTATAAAACAGAATATGCACTTGTTGCGGCAGGACTTCGGCTCATCTATAAGGAGCGTTTCAAACTCGATGCCGAGCGGCTCGTAGTCCTCATTTTTGATTCTGACCGTCCTGTCCTTCAGCTCAATCTCGATGTCCTCATTAGCGGACAGGTACATATAGTCAAGATAGTCCGTAACCTTGCGGCCGTTTATGCTGACTATCTCGTCGCCCGCTCTGATACCGTGCTTTGCGGCGAGCGAGCCTCTGTGTACTTCCTTAATAACTGCTGACATCCGATAGTCTCCCTTTGTAATATAGTAGCGTTTTCACACAGTATTAGTTATTCGCCCATTTTCTCAAGAATATTCCTGTAGCCCGTGCCGTAGTTAAGGCAGCGGTTTACCCTTGATATGGTCGCGGTTGACGCGCCTGTCTTTTCGACAATCTCGTTAAACGTCAGACCCGACCGCAGAAGCCTTGCAACCGTCAGCCGCTGTGCAATGGATTCCAGTTCCTTTATCGTGCATACATCGTCAAAAAAAGCGCGGCATTCGTCCGCCGTTTCCATTTTCAGAATTGCGTCAAACAGGTACTCTTTTTCCTTTTCCACATTTCGTTTCATATCTATCCTACCTTCCGAACCCGCTCAGAAACGCTTTAGTGCGCTCGTTCTTGGGATTGTCTATGACCTCATGGGCGCTGCCCTCTTCAAGTATGCCGCCGTCCGCCATAAATATAACGCGGTCGGCAACATTTCTTGCAAACTCTATCTCATGTGTTACAATAATCATTGTCATGTGCTGTGCGGCAAGGTCGCGGATGACCTTCAGTATCTCGCCCGTCAGCTCCGGGTCAAGTGCCGAGGTCGGCTCGTCAAAGAACAGTACCTTCGGCTCCAGTATAAGCGCTCTTGCGATTGACACGCGCTGCTGCTGACCGCCGGAAAGCTGGCACGGGTAATTGTCCATTCTGTCGGCAAGTCCCATACGCTTTAGCAGAGCCTTTGCACGACTCTCAATATCCGCATATATCTGTTTTTTGTTCTTTTTGAAATCGGGGCGCTCCTTTGCCAGCAGCTTTGGCGCAAGCGCGACATTTTCCAGCGCGCTGTACTGCGGAAACAGGTTGAACGACTGGAACACCAGTCCAAAATTCAGCTGATTCTCGCGCAGCTCCTTTGCCGAAAGCCTTTTTGCGCTTTCACCGTCAAATACTACCTTGCCGTCTACGGTTATCTGACCCCTGTCGGCTTCTTCAAGAAAGTTTATGCACCGCAGCAGCGTTGTTTTGCCGCTGCCGGACGTGCCTATAACCGCAACAACCTCGCCCTTTTCAAGCGAGAAGTCTATCCCCTTCAAAACCTCGGTCTTGCCGAAGCTCTTTACTATGTTTTTAACCTCCAATATTGGCATACCGTCAACTCCTGAAATAACTCATTTTCTTTTCTATATATCCGAACAAAAGCGTAAGCAACCCCGAGAACAGCAGATAAAACGCGCCCGTGTAAAACAGCGGCCACATAAGGCCTTTGAGCTTTACAAACCGCTCCGCGCTCCATATAATCTCGTAAACCGCGATTATACGCGCAAGCGAGGTGTCCTTTACAAGAGTGATAATCTCGTTGCTCATCGGCGGAACAATCCGCTTGATGACCTGCAGCAGAATTACTCTGAAAAATACCTGCGTCTTTGTCATGCCCAGAACCTGTCCCGCCTCGTGCTGACCGCGGCTGACCGATTCGATTCCGCCCCTGTAAATCTCCGAAAAATAGCACGCATAGTTAATCACAAATGTGAGCAGCGCCGCCGAAAACCGCTCCATAAGCGGAAGATTAAACAAAAGACCCGGACCGTAGTAAACGACAATCAGCTGCAGCATAAGCGGAGTACCGCGTATTATCCACACAAAGGTTTTTACAAGCCATTTAAGCGGCTTAAAGCGACTCATAGAGCCAAAGCTGATAATCAGTCCGAGCGGTAGCGCAAAAAGCAGCGTAAGGCAAAACAGCTTGAACGTCATTCCAAAGCCTTCCATAAGTGACTGTGTTACCGGTACGAATGACTGCGCAAACGACTGCTGCCAGTTTAAAAACGTCTGAATTATTGATTCCATTTTCATATACCTTTCATAGTAGCTTTAAACAAATCACAGTAGCATTTAAACAAACACAGACAGAGGGGTCTGTGCGCCCCTCTGCCCGATTGGCTTTTCGGTATTTTGACAGTTCGGCAGGGCGTGAACGTAATCCGTTCCGCGCCATGCCCACCTAACCAATTTATTAGTCCGCAACGGCAACTCCGTATTTCTCCGAAAGCTCCGCAAGCTTGCCGTTTTCCTTAAACTGCTTGATGTAGCCGTTCATTGCGTCCTTCATGTCTGAATTTTTTCTGAAGCCTATGCCGTATTCTTCTTTGGTGAGCGAAATGCCCTGTGTGAGATCGGCATAGCTTGTACCCTCGCCGGTCATGGAAGCCGCCATTGTGATGTCTATTATGCACGCGTCAGCACTGCCCGACTGTACCTCCATAAGCGCGTCAGACTGCGCCTTTACCGCAGTAACATTCGCAAAGCCGAGGTCAGACGCCGCACTCTCCGCAGCGGAGCCGGACTCAACCGCGAATTTAAGCTCCTTCATCGAATCCGCGTTCTTGTAATTGTCAACCTTATCCTTATTCATAACGACAACCTGCTCGTTCTTTGCGTACGGGTCGGAGCAAGCAGTGTTCAGCTTAACCTCGTCCGTTATCGTCATTCCGTTCCAGATACAGTCAATAGCCTTTGATTCAAGCTCAAAGAATTTGTTGTCCCAGTCGATAACAACGAACTCCGCCTCAACGCCCATTTCCTTTGCAACAGCCTCCGCAAACTCCGCGTCAAAGCCTGTCCACTTTCCGTTTTCGTCCTGATAATCCATCGGCTCATACTCGGTAATGCCGACAATCAGCTTTCCCTTTTCCTTTATGTATTCGCTGTCGCTCTGCACAGCCGCGTCGCCTTTAGTCTCCGTCTTTCCGCAGCCCGCGCAAAATGCCGCCGTCATAACAGCCGCCGTAAGTATTGCAATAATCTTTTTCATCTTCATTTTTTATCGTTCCCTTTCCCTTTGATTTTGTTTACTTTAACAGTTTACCACTTTATCACGCTAAAGTCAAGCATTTTTTGAAAAAAATTTAAAAAATTTTTTGACTGCAGCGGAAAGCGGCTTTAAATCGGGGAAAACGGAGGGTTTTGACGGATTTGGTTTCAAAATATTGACTTTTATATGAAATGGGTATATAATTAGGGTTGAACCATTAAGTGAAAGGAAGTCATAAAATTGGCAAAAAAACAGTTTAAGGCGGAGTCAAAACGGCTTCTCGACCTTATGATTAACTCAATTTACACACACAAGGAGATATTCCTCAGAGAAATTATATCAAATGCGAGCGACGCACTGGACAAGCTCTGCTATCTCTCGCTCACCGACGACAAGGTAGGCATGAGCCGCAGCGATTTCTTTATTTCTGTGCGCCCCGACAAAGACGCGCGCACGCTTACCGTTTCGGATAACGGTATCGGCATGACGGACGAGGAAATGGAGAAAAACCTCGGCATTATTGCGAACAGCGGCTCGTTCAAGTTCAAAAACGACCTTGACAAATCGGAGAAGGACGAAAAGGACATCGATATTATAGGTCAGTTCGGCGTTGGCTTTTACTCTGCGTTCATGGTTGCCAACCACGTTAAGGTAATCTCAAAGGCATACGGCTCGGACAAGGCGTACTGCTGGGAATCGGACGGCGCGGACGGCTACACGATAACCGAAACCGAAAAGGCGGTGGTCGGCACAGACATCATAATGTCAATCAAGCCGGACACCGAGGAGGAAAGCTACGGCGAATTTCTTGAAACCTACCGTCTGAGAAGTCTTATAAAGAAATATTCGGACTATATCCGCTACCCGATCCGTATGGATATAGAAAAGACGCGCTCGGTAGAAACAGACGAAACCGATGAAAACGGAAACAAAAAGACAAAAACCGAAACCTACATTGAAAATGAAACGATAAACAGCATGGTCCCGATTTGGCAGCGCAGCAAAAGCGAGGTCAGTGACGAGGACTGCAAAAAGTTCTATAAGGAACACTTTTTCGACCCGGAGGACCCTGTACGCGTTATCCGCGTGAATGCCGAAGGCGCGGTACAGTATAAGGCGATGCTTTTCATACCCTCGCGCGCTCCGTACGACTACTTTACAAAGGAGTACGAGAAGGGCTTACAGCTTTACACAAGCGGCGTAATGATTATGGACAAATGCTCCGACCTTATCCCCGAACATTTCCGTTTTGTCCGCGGCGTGGTCGATTCACAGAATCTGTCGCTTAATATCTCGCGTGAGATTTTGCAGCACGACAGACAGCTCCGCACAATCGCGGCAAACCTTGAAAAGAAGATAAAGAGCGAGCTTAAAAAGATGATGACCGACGACCGCGAAGGCTATGACAAGTTCTATAACGCGTTCGGACTTCAGCTCAAATACGGCATTGCCAACGAGTACGGAATCCACAAGGAGCTGCTCTCCGACCTTATTATGTTCTTCTCGTCCACAGAGAAAAAGCTCGTTTCGCTCAGCGAATACGTAAGCCGTATGCCGGAGGAGCAGAAGTACATTTACTACGCGTGCGGCGAGTCCGTGTCAAAGCTTGACACCCTGCCCCAGACCGAGCTTATCCGCGATAAAGGTTATGAAATTCTTTACATGACCGACAGCGTCGACGAGTTTGTTGTGCGTATGCTCGGCAAGTTCGATGACAAGGAGCTCAAGTCGGTAAACGATAAGGACCTCGGCATCGAAACCGATGAAGAAAGGAAGGAAACCGAGAAAAAGGCAGAGGAAAGCCGTGAGCTTTTGGACTTTGTAAAGGAGTCCCTCGGCGGTAAGGTCAAGGACGTAAGGATTTCCTCAAAGCTGAAAAGCCACCCTGTCTGCCTTACCACGGACGGCGAAATTACGCTTGAAATGGAGAAATATTTCAAGTCGCTCCCCGGCTCGGAGATGGGCGGAATACAGGCGGAACGCGTGCTGGAGCTGAATCCGGAACATCCCGCGTTCAAGGCTCTTGAAAAGGCGTTTGAAACCGATAAGGAAAAGGCGGGAAAATATGCAGAGATACTCTATACCCAGTCGCTTTTGATTGCGGGTATGGATATTGAAAACCCCGCCGAGTATGCCGACCTTGTTTGCAGCCTTATGTAAATTCGGTATGGTTTTTCTGCATTTCGGTATTGCATATTGACAAAATATACCGCAATATGATATATTTGTAATAATTTAATAATAAAGGCATTGACGAAGAGTGCATAAAAATATGCCCCTAAGAGAGATGGCGGTTGGTGCAAGACCATCGGAACAGTTTTTATGTTTGTAGCTTCTGAGCCGAGAGGAAGAAAGTTCGTTTTTCGGATAAGTAGAACCTCTCCGTGATTGCTGCGTTAAGGCATAGGGGTTGTCTGACTCCGAGAGCGGCGAAGAAATTCGCAATTTGAGTGGTACCGCGGATGTTGATTTCAAACATTCGTCTCAAAGATTACTTTGAGGCGAATGTTTTTTTTCGTTTCAAAGCACACACTACACCGAAAGGACTGATTTGAAAATGCAAAAAATTACGGGACTCGATTTAAAGATTCAGGAAATGGCGGGACGTATCCGCGAGCTGCGCGAGATTGAAGGCTTTACGCCGGAGGATATGGCAAAAAGCACAGGCGTAAGCGTCAGCGAATACCTCGACTGCGAAAACGGAAAAAACGACCTTAACTTTGCGTTTATTTACCGCTGCGCGCTTGCGCTGAAGGTAAATGTTACCGATATTATAGAGGGGTACAGCCCAAAGCTGAAATCCTACACGGTTACCCGCCGCGGCGCGGGACAGGAGATTGCCAATGCTCACGGCATGACCTACTACAATTTGGCGTACGATTTCCAAAAGCGTATTGCGGAGCCGCTTTACGTTCAGAGCATTTACAGTGAGGAGGCGCAGGGACGCGACATCGAGCTGACCTCCCATGCGGGACAGGAGTGCGACATCGTGGTTGAAGGTCACCTTATGGTGCAGGTAGGCGAGCATAAGGAAATCCTCGGCCCCGGCGACAGCATTTACTACAACAGCGAAACGCCGCACGGAATGATTGCGGTTGACGGCAAGGACTGCATATTCTATGCGATAGTTCTGAAGGCTGACGGCGAGGAGATCCCCGAGCTTGCGGAGTCCGCTGCAATCCCGGAGCAGACAAGGCGCAAGGCTCCCGATACAAAAAAGCGTATCTACCGCGACTATATAGACGTGGAGGAAAACGAGAACGGAACGCCCACGTCAATCAAATTCAAGAATACAGAGCATTTCAACTTTGCATTTGACCTGGTTGACCGCCTTGCAAAGCGCGACCCCGACAAGCTCGCCATGCTCCATATCTCACAGGACAAGACGGAGCGCCGTTTCACCTTCCGCGATATGATGCGGGAGTCGAACAGGTGCGCGAACTACTTTGCGTCGCTCGGCATAAAGCGCGGCGACAGGGTAATGCTTGTACTTAAACGTCATTACCAGTTCTGGTTTGCGATGCTCGGCTTAAACAAGCTCGGCGCGATTGCAATTCCCGCGGTAAATCAGCTCCAGGAGCATGATTTTGAATACCGTTTCAAAGCGGCGGGAGTTTCCGCGATACTCTGTACCGCGGACGGCGACACAGCTCACCAGGCGGACATAGGCGCGGCAGGCTGTCCGGAGCTTCGCCACAAGATAATCGTGGGCGGAAACCGCAAGGGATGGCGACCGTTTGACGAGGAATACAAGAGATTCAGCACGCACTATGACCGTCCCGAGGACGCGCCGGGCGGCGATGACCTCATGCTGATGTTCTTCACCTCCGGCACATCGGGTTATCCGAAAATCGCGGCACACAATTACAAATATGCGCTCGGTCACTTCCACACCGCGAAATACTGGCACAATGTTGACCCCGACGGACTGCACTTCACAATCTCCGACACCGGCTGGGCAAAGGCTATGTGGGGCAAGCTCTACGGTCAGTGGCTGTGCGAGGCGGCGACCTTTGTATACGATTTTGACCGCTTTGACGCGGCGGATATACTGCCCATGTTTGCAAAATATCATATTACAACCTTCTGCGCGCCGCCGACAATGCTCAGAATGTTAATCAAACAGGACATTTCGCATTACGACCTGTCCTCTGTTCAGCATATGACAACCGCGGGCGAGGCGCTCAACCCCGAGGTTTACCGCCAATTCGAGAAGGTAACGGGACTTCAGATTCTGGAGGGCTTCGGACAGTCGGAAAGCACAATGATTATAGGAAACCTTACCGGCGCGCCGCATAAAATCGGCTCAATGGGCAAGCCTGCGCCGATATACAAGGTTGAGCTGCTCGGCTCGGACGGAAAACCCGTAAAACAGAGCGAAACAGGCGAAATCTGTATCAATATAAAGGACGGCGCGCCGTGCGGTCTGTTTACCGGCTATTACCGTGACGAGGAAAAAACCGCCGAGGTATGGCATGACGGCTACTATCACACGGGCGATGTTGCGTGGTGCGACGAGGACGGCTTTTACTGGTATGTCGGCAGAGTTGACGATGTTATCAAGTCCTCCGGCTATCGCATAGGACCGTTTGAGATCGAAAGCGTTATCATGGAGCTGCCCTACGTTCTTGAATGCGGTGTTTCCGCAGTTCCCGACGAGGTGCGCGGTCAGATTGTAAAGGCAAGCATAGTTCTTGTAAACGGAACGGAGGGTACTGACGAGCTGAAAAAGGAGATTCAGAATTACGTCAAGGAGAAAACCGCTCCGTACAAATATCCGCGAATAGTTGAATTCCGTGACAGTCTGCCAAAGACCGTAAGCGGCAAGATACAAAGAAACAAGCTTTAAAACACATACGGGTCGGGGCATTTGCCACGACCCGTATACTTTCTATAAGGAAATTTATTCGTGTTTTTTCGGTTTATCCTTATGCACAACCGTGTTCCCCGGCTCAAAACTATAAACCTCGTTATATGCCTCATACTCCGCATCATCCTCGGGCGGCACTTGAATAATTCCCGTACAGTCCGTGGTGGACGCGGCGTTTCCGTATTCAAGATCAAAGTGATTCTCATCAACCGAAATATCGCTTATTTCAAACTCCGCCGCGTTATCCGAATACGGCTTGCCCTTCTTTGTTTTTCCCACCTTGACAAATTTTGTTTTATCGTCCATTTCGCTTGCCATCCTTTCAGAAAATATATGATTATTTTCTGCGCAAACGGCAAATTTATTCATTACATAAACGCAATCAGGCTCGCCGCCATAATCGCCATGCCGACCACAACGCCACAGATTGAAAGACGGTGTTCCCCGTATTCGTGCGCGGACGGAAGTAACTCGTCAACCGATATAAATACCATGATTCCCGCAATTATCGCAAAAATCATAGCATTAAGAGCCGCGCCGATGAACGGCATAAGAATCAGATAGCCGATAACCGCGCCGACCGGCTCCGCAAGACCCGATAAAAATGAGTATATAAACGCCTTTTTTCGGTTCCCTGTTGCGTAAAATATCGGGATGGACACAGCAATACCCTCCGGAATATTGTGTATTGCTATTGCCACTGCAATCGGCAAGGCAAGCACGGGCGAATCCAGCGCCGATACAAAGGTTGCCATGCCCTCCGGGAAGTTATGGATGCCGAGCGCGAGCGCGGTCATAACTCCTGTTCTTAAAAGACGTTTGGCGTGTCCGTCCTCAACCGTATCTTTCCGCGCCGAGCGCGAACTTCCGTCCGCAGGAATCGCTCTGTCTATAATCGCAATCAGAATGATACCCGCAAAAAATCCCAATGTTGTAAGTATTGTACCGCCTTTCCCACCGTAAATCGCGGAAAGCTCGCCGCACGCCTTTGAAAACAGCTCAATCATGGATACATAAATCATTACTCCCGCCGAAAGACCGAGCGTAAAGGAGAGGAATTTTTTGTTTGCCTCCTTTGAGAAAAAAGCTATAAGACTGCCTATCCCCGTAGATAGTCCCGCAAGAGCGGTTAAAAGAAACGCGGCAGTCACATTATCGTTGACCATTTTTTCAAAACCCTTCTGCCTGCAAAAATCCTCTTTGCGGCTGCGGCAGGCACACAGACGCTTTTTTACCGCGTATACTGTTATACTACGCAAAAGGTCGGATTTTGTGAATTTTTTGCAGGAAGGGCGTGCCGCGTTGGCGGGGATTGTCAGCAGTAACTGTGCTGAACTGACTTTCTGATTTGACATGGTGCAGCTTTGCTGCACGTATTTGGCGGGGATTGTATGTGCCGCGCTGACTTCTTGATTTTCATGGATTTGCCGTGCCGATGTTGCGGAAATTGATTGCACCGTACACTTTGATTTTTGCGGCGGTCAGTGGTATTATAATGAAAGCCGGGGTGGAGCGGGTCAGTGTTTTAAAGGATAAGAGTTCAAAAGGATTTTGATTGCGGTGCGTATTGTTTTTTTGGGACCGACCGTGAGCGTACATAAAAACAATACGGCAGACGAAAAACAATACCGCGAACGAAAAAAGCGGCGGCGGGCAAAAAAATAGGGGCTGTAAAAAAACAAGTTTTTACAGCCCCCGCTATAGGGGATAGGAAAAAAAGAGCCTGAATGGTCAAACCGAATCCGAAGGCGTACATTGGTACTCCGAGAGGTGAGGTTTGACCATAGCAAAAAGGCATAAAATCCTGAAAAAATCACTAAATGTGATTTTTTCTACCAAAAAACTGCATTATAAACATTTTCACAACCTTTGCTTGCTTGGTATTACCGCCTTTTTACGGTCAGGACTTTTTTTACATCCCCCGGTATCGGTTTTTTTTGTTTATAAACCCTTTATCTCTCTGCCGCCGTCGCCTATCTCGGAGATATAGAACGATGCGGGATGACCGAATTTTTCAAGGTAAACATTGCCTATTTTTTCAACAAATTCGTCAATTATATCCTTGCGGACAACGCTTACCGTGCAGCCGCCGAAGCCTGCGCCCGTCATACGCGAGCCGAGAACGCCGTCAAACTTGCGCGCCTCCGCAACAAGTGTATCAAGCTCCTCGCACGATACCTCGTAATCGTCGCGCAGCGAATCGTGGGACGCGTTCATAAGCTCGCCGAATTTTTTCAGCTCGCCCTTTTTAAGCGCCTGAACACTTCTGTGTACCCTGTCGCACTCCGCAACAACGTGCTTGATGCGCCTTTTTACAACGGGATTTTCTATTCTGTCCTTGTACATCTCGAAGTCGGAAATCGACACGTCGGCAAGCTGCGTAATCTCGGGGAGCGCGGTTTTGAGAGCTGCAAGTCCTTCCTCGCACTCGCCGCGTCTTTCGTTGTACTTTGAGCTGCCGAGCGAATGTTTTTTGTTCGTGTTTGACAGAACAAGTCGGTAATCGCCAAGCTCAAGCGGTACAAGCTCGTATTCCAATGTGCCGCAGTTGAGGTATATACAATGGTCGCGCTTGCCCATAGCCGACGCAAACTGATCCATGATTCCGCAGTTTACGCCGACATAGTTATGCTCCGCCTTCTGAGCAATGAGCGCAAGTTCTATCATGTCAATTTCACGGTGCTTGCCGGACGCCTCGTTCGCAAAGGTAGCAAAGCAGAGCGCAGTCGAAATCTCGATTGCCGCCGAGGATGAAAGGCCGCCGCCGTGAGGTGTGGTATCGTCATAAAGCTTGTACCTTTATCGTAAAAAAGAAGGTCGCGCCCGCCGATGTTGTAGCCCGCCTTCAAAAGCTCGCTTGCAACGCCCAGCTGATAATCGCCCCATTTGAGCTTGCCTTTAAGGCTGTCTATATCGGAAATGTTCGTTTCCACGCATATGTCAAGGTCGGTCGCACGCATACGGATGATGTCGTCCTTGCGCTTTCTTGCGATAATCGTGGTTTTCATCGTGAGCGCCGCGGGAAGCACGGGACCGCCGCAGTAGTCAACGTGTTCGCCGATAAGATTCACCCTTCCCGGCGAGGTGAATATGCGGATTTCCTCCTTGTCGTTTCCGTAAAGCTCAAAAAACATATCCTTCATTTTGGTAAGTTCCATTAACGCATACCTCCGTTATCAATAAACTTTTTGAATGCCGCGCGCAGCTCCTTCGCCTTTTCCTCCGGTGCGGTCGGGTTGCAGTTCGCCCATGCGCCGGTTTCGCTTGACGCGTTGAATTTCTGCTTGTCCGCACTTCTCATCGGCGGATAGAATTTTACATGAAAATGGTTAAACTCCGAGCAATCCTCGCCGTTTACCGGGTTCTGATACATACACATCATGTACGGGAACGACTTGTCAAAGAGCGCGTCGAGAGTACCTGCCGCCATCTTCATAATCTCTGCAAAGTTTCTGCTTTCCTTCTCGTCAAGCTCGGTAATGTTCTGCTTGTGCTTTTTGGAAATCACGTAAATTCCGTACGGATAGTCCGCAAAGAACGGAAGAATAACCGCAAAATCGTCATTCTCGCAGATTACGCGCGATTTTTCCTTCATCTCGTTTTTCAAAAGGTCGCAGATAAGGCAGTTGCCGGTTTCCTCAAGGTATTTTTTGCTGTTTGAAAGCTCCTCGTGAATACGCTTGGGAACAACCGAATAGCCGTAAATCTGACCGTGCGGGTGGGGCATTGTAACGCCGACCGGCTCGCCCTTGTTTTCAAACATGAATATGTACTTGATTTTTTCGTCCTTTGAAAGCTCGGTGAAACGCTCCTTCCACAAAGCCACAAGCTCCTCTATATGCTCAACCGAAAGCTGGGGAAGGGTTGTCGTATGCTCCGGCGAGTACAGAATAACCTCGCATTTTCCGTACGAAGGCTTAACCTTGAAAAAGTCTGTCGCAACGTCGTCAGGCTGCGGCGGATTTTGGGATAATGCAGGGAAATCGTTGTCATACTTGAATACCGTATAGTTATCGGGAACCTTTCCCGATCCGGGACAGAAAGGGCACCAGTCCTTGGGCATCTGGGGTCTGTTCTGTCTGTGTGATGCAATCATAATCCAATCGTTAAGAAGGGGATTATATCTTAATTCTGCCACTGTTAATCACTCCTAAATTTTATTTTACAGATACAGTATATAACAAACCTTGTACAAAGTCAAAACCCAAAAATAAATTCTGTGTATTATTACAACAAAAATGCGATTTCTTTAATTTTTTTTGGAATTTTTATCAATAGCGGACATTTAAAACCGCGTACGGCGATTCATAACCGCGTAAAATTCCGCGCCTAATATGAATTTTCGGTTAATAATTTGCATTTCCTATTTACAAAAAGGAGTTTATCATGTATAATTATTTTATCAATATAAATTGGAGTGATACAATATGTATATAGGAATTGATTTGGGCGGTACAAATATCGCCATTGGTATAGTGGACGAGGACGGCAAAATCATCGTTCAGGGCTCGACCCCCACGCTTTCGCCGCGCAGCTATACCGAGATAGTAAAGGACATGGTTACTCTTTGCGAAAAGCTCACCGCCGAGGCGGGCATTTCGATGAATGACATCGAGGCGGTCGGAATCGGCACTCCCGGCTCGGTTGACTACGAGAAGGGGTCGGTTGCGTATTCAAACAACCTTAAATTCAATGACGCGCCGCTCCGCGATGAGTTCCAAAAATACTACAATATCCCCGTGGTCCTCGAAAATGACGCGAACTCCGCGGCATACGGCGAATACATAGCCAACGGCGGCGACGCGGGCGTATTCCTTGCAATCACGCTCGGCACGGGTGTAGGCGGTGGAATCATCCTTGACAAAAAGATTTTCCGCGGCGCAAACGGCGCGGGCGGCGAGCTCGGTCACTTTACGCTTGTTCACAACGGCGCGCTGTGCAGCTGCGGCAAAAAGGGCTGCTGGGAGGCATATGCGTCGGTTACCGCGCTTATTAACCAGACAAAGGTTGCAATCGAAAAGCACCCCGAAAGCCTTATGAAATCCCTTGCGGAGGAAAACGGTCATGTAAGCGGCAGAACTGCGTTTGACGCGGCAAAGAAGGGCGACCCCGCGGCAAAGGAGGTCGTCGACAAGTACATAGAGTACGTGGCTGACGGTCTTGTAAGTATCGTAAACATATTCCAGCCGGACAAAATTGTTGTCAGCGGCGGTATCAGCAAGGAGGGCGATTACCTTCTTGACCCGGTACGCGAGTATGTGAAGAAGTACGACTATAACAAGCTCTTTAAGCGTACCGAGATTGAAACCGCGACCCTTTACAATGACGCGGGCATTATCGGCGCGGCATTTGCAGCGAAAAATTTTCGTTAAGTAAATAGATTTGGTGATATGTTAAGCGGGCGTTTTGCCGACTGTCGGTCGGCGAAACGTCCGCTCTTTTTTTGCGAAGGCGATAAAAAAGCCGCATTTTGACATAATTCGGTAAAAAACCACAAAACAAATGCCGTATATGTCGAACTTTGTCTAAAAAGTATATTGATTTATTTTTAACAAAGTAGTATAATATAACTTGGAGATTTATTACGGTTGGGTGCGCAGCGCAGTTTAAAAATTACGCTGGCACGGTCGGAATATTTTACGGTGCGTTCCGTACTTGCCCGCAGGCACGGACGTGAGGTTTTGAAATTGGTTTTGCGGGCAGAAGGGCAAAGGGGAGCTTATGAACATTCTTCATATGAAATATGCGGTCGAGGTTGCGAAATGCGGCTCGATAAACAAGGCTGCAGAAAAGCTGATTATCGGTCAGCCGAACCTGAGCCGCGCTATAAAGGAGCTTGAGGCGTCACTGGGCATAAGGATATTTGAGCGCAGTGCGAAGGGGATGACGCTGACTCCCGAGGGCGGAATGTTCATGACCTATGCGAAAAAAATTCTGAAACAGGTTGACGAGCTGGAGGAGACGTTCCGAAAAGGACTTTCGGTAAAAAAGCATTTTTCGGTTGCCGTGCCGCGGTCGGGGTATATTTCACAGGCGTTTGCGCGGTTTTCCGCACTCATGAACGACAAGCCGGGCGTGGAGCTGCTCTGCAAGGAAATGAGCATTACGGACGCGGTGGACAGCGTGCTGCGTGATGACTGCCGACTGGGGATAGTCAGGTATGCGGAGGAATACGACAGCTACTACAAGGCGATGTTTGACGAAAAGAAAATCAATTACGAGCTTGTGGCGGAGTTTCGGTATATGCTTGTGATGAACCGCGATTGTCCGCTTGCGGCAAAGAAGGATATAACCCTCGGCGACGCGGAGAATTGTATCGAGCTTGTGCATGACGATTCGTACGTTCCGCCCATGTCCAGAGCGGACGTAAGGCGCGCGGAGGGGGAAGGCGCAAAAAGGCGGATTATGGTTACGGAGCGCGGAAACCGGCTTGACATACTGGCGGAAAACCCGGAGGCGTATATGTGGGCGTCGCCCATACCGCGGAAAACGCTCGACCGTTACGGCTTGGTGCAGCGCGACTGCGCCGACGGCGGAAGGCTGTTTAAGGACGTGCTTATACACAAGCAGTATTACACGCTTTCGGCAACGGATAAGCTGTTTATCGAGCAGCTGATACAGACTAAGCGCGAAACAATGAAAAAGGAGTGGTAAGGGTATGAAGTGGATGATAGCGTCGGATATACACGGCAGTGCGTACTGGTGCGAAAAAATGCTTGACTGCTATGCGAAGGAGGGGGCGGACAGACTGCTTCTTCTCGGCGATATACTCTATCACGGACCGCGGAACGATTTGCCGCGCGAATATGAGCCGAAAAGGGTTATAGCAATGCTTAACGCGGTAAAGGACAGTATTTTGTCGGTGCGCGGCAACTGCGATACAGAGGTTGACCAGATGGTGCTTGAATTTCCTGTTCTTGCCGACTATGCCGTGGTGGCTGACGGCGAAAGGTTGATTTATGCAACGCACGGTCATATATATAATGAAGGAAAGCTCCCGCCGCTGCATAACGGAGATATTTTGCTGCACGGGCATACCCATGTCCCTAAGTGCGCGGAGCATGGAACTTATGTGTGCATGAATCCCGGCTCGGTTTCCATACCTAAGGAGGACAGCTGCCACGGATATATGACGCTTGAAAACGGAGTGTTTCTGTGGAAGGACATAGAAAGCGGAGAGGTAGAAAGGGAATGGGCGGTGAAATAAGCTATAACCGCTTGCTCGTATTAAAAAATATGAGCTTGCTTACAGCCGCTTATTTCACCGTTTTCGGCAAAAGCCGTAAGGCTTTTGCCGAGAAATGCGCCGCTCTGCGGCGCAGAATTGCGAAAATTTGACGGCAACAGCGGATGTTTTGAAGCGTTTATACCCACAAAAGCGCCCAAAGGGCGCAAAAATCGCTGAAAACCGAGCCGAAGGCGAGATTTTCAGCGAAAGAGGAGGAACAAGGGAGCAGGTGATGGCGTATTTTATGAAATAAAATACGTCGGAACAAAGCGAACTTTGTTCCGACGTATATCGATATGTATAATACTGATATATAAAATTAGCAATTCCGCTTTGTCGAAAAATGTTGTATCATGTTTAGAAGATGCCAGATAATGCATATTTTTGTGAAAAAAAACAAAAAAAACGCTTTTTTATGTGAAAATTATGTATAATAGCTAAAGAGATGATACATTATCGAATCAGGAAGGTACGAATCAGATATGAACAGACAACTGACAATGCTCATTGTAGATGACATGGAAGTGGAACGCATTTCGTTTGCAGAAATCTTTAAAGACGAATATCAGATTCTGGAGGCGGAAAACGGGAAACAGGCGAAGGAACAACTGGAACAACAAAAGGTACATATTGTTCTTCTTGATCTTTGCATGCCGGTGATGGATGGATTTGAAGTGATCCGGGAGATGAAACAGCAGGATAAGTATGCGGATATCCCGATCGTCGCAAAAACTGCAATTGATGAGAAAACAGAGGTTAAAGCGTTAGAAGCTGGAGCGGATGAGTATATTTTTTCTCCGTGTGATCCGGCCATCGTGAAAAAAAGAGTTCATAATCTTGTGGAAAAATATATTCTGGAACGGGAGAAGATCAGGGCACAGTTAGAGAAAGAGCAGGAGATGGGCAGGGCAAAAGAACTGTTTCAGATTGAAGTAGGCAGGGTTCGCAATGAAAACATCGGTAAAATTGCAGACTGTTTTCTGAATATAGGAATGATTCAAATGTGCATTTGGGAAGTTCGTCACGATCAGATCCACTTTTCCCTGCTCTAAGAGATCCACACAGCTTACAGAAGTTGCATTGGTTACTTTGATTGGCACATTTGGAAACTTCTTGTGGAACTGCTTTAAATAAGGAACTAAAAAGTAACGGCAGATCGTATCGCTGGCACCGATGTGGAGCTGTCCAAGTCCAAGGCTGCCAGAATCGAGAAGCTGGCTCTCACCGCGCTGGATTAAGTTCATGGCAGGCTCAATGTGCTTTAAGAGTACTTTTCCGGCAGGGG
>URZD01000018.1 GCA_900552305.1 uncultured Eubacteriales bacterium | reverse complement strand
AAATGCCATCACCGAAGGTGATTAGAAATGCATTTTGGCTCATAACTGTGAGGGTACTGAAGAGTTACGAAATTTGTAAATGGCAAATTGAGTAATTAAATTTCAAAAAAGGGTTGACGAATCATCTGTAACCAAGTATGATTATAAACAGATTCGCACTGCAACGCGTTGAAGTGCAAAATTCTTTATTTTTTATGGAGGCTTTTGAAATTATGGAAATGGATATGGAATTCTTACGGAAACTACCAACCCCGAAGGAGTTAAAAGAACAGTTTCCGGTAAGTGAAAAAATAGCAGCAATCAAAGAGGATCGCGACAGACAGATCCGTGAAATCTTCGAGGGAAAAGATGACCGGCTTCTGCTGATCATCGGACCTTGTTCCGCCGACAATGAAGATGCGGTGATCGATTACATCAGCCGTCTTCGTACTGTACAGGATAAGGTGGCAGATAAGATTTTTATGATTCCGCGAATTTATACCAACAAACCGAGAACCATCGGTATGGGATACAAGGGTATGTTGCATCAGCCGGATCCGGAAAAAAAAGAAGACATGTTAAAGGGTATCATTGCGATCCGTGACCTGCATACCAGAGCAGTCAATGAGACGGGATTTACCTGTGCCGATGAGATGCTGTACCCGGAAAATCACAGATATTTATCGGATCTGTTGTCTTACGTTGCCATCGGTGCCCGTTCTGTCGAAGACCAGCAGCACCGTCTGACCGCCAGCGGCGTTGGCATCCCGGCAGGTATGAAGAACCCGACCGGCGGAGATATTTCTGTCATGATGAATTCTATCATCGCCGCACAGCATGGTCATATGTTCCTGTACCGCGGCTGGGAAGTAAAAACTCCCGGTAATCCTTACGCACATGCGATTCTGCGTGGTTATGTGGACAAATTCGGAAGAAATATGCCGAACTATCATTACGAAGATCTGCAGAATCTCCTGGAACACTATCAGGAAGTCAACGAATCCGCTCAGACAAAGCTGGTAAATCCTGCTGTTATCATAGACACCAATCATTCCAACTCCGGAAAACGGTTTGCGGAACAGATCCGTATCAGTAAGGATGTTATGCACAGCTGTAAGGTTTCAGAAGATGTTCATAAACTGGTGAAGGGACTGATGATCGAGAGTTACATCGAGGACGGCGCGCAGAAGGTTGGCGACGGCGTTTACGGCAAGGGCGTAAACGACTGGGATAACCCGTATTCCAATGAAACCGCGATTGTCAGATTCAAAAACGGCGCAGTCGGCAGACTGAACGAGTTCAGAAGAATAGGCTCGGTCAAGCCGTCAAGCTATATTACGGGAATCTACGGCACAAAGGGAACGTACGAATACAGCGGAAATCAGCACTTGTTCTCACGCGGCGCGGTTTTCGGTCAGACTGCGGATTCGGTTGATCTAAGCGATGAAATTAACACATATACATACACTGCCGAGGCGGACAAAATCGACAAAAAACTCGGCAGACTGGAATACAAATACCATGTGGGATTTTCCCCCGTGCATAACACGGACAGACTTCCCAAAGAGTTTGTCGAAATGGAAAAAAGGGCAAAGGCGGAAGGTGACCTCTCGGTAATCGGACACAACGGCTCGCATTTTTTCTGCGTTGACGATTTTGTCAGGGCGGTCACAGAGGACAAAATCCCTCCGATAAACGCGTGGACATCGGCGGTCTACACGCTTACCGGAATCCTTGCTCACGAAAGTGCGATGAGCGGCTCCAAAATACTGAAGTTCCCCGATATAGGCGAAATCCCAAGCGGAAAGGATTTGTTGAGTTTTGATTAAGGAAAAGAATATAAAACCGCCGGTCAGCTGCTGTATAGACATGATGTTTTCGGGATTTGATTTTTATGACAGAATAGGCGCGGTCGGGGACTGCGGAATAAACACGGTCGAATTTTGGAAATGGACAAACAAAGATGTTGATAAGGTTAAGCGGTTGCTTGACAAAAACAAAATGCGGCTCTCGGTGTTCAATATCGACAGCACGGATGAGGCACTCTCTTATGATTTATCGAGGGGAATACTTAACTCCGGCAGAGCGGAGGAGTTTGTCGCGGCTCTATGCGAGAGCATACCGACATACAAAAAGCTGGGTGCATCCGCGATGATAGTGCTGATAGGCGAAGGTGCGCCGTACTGCGCGGAAAACGCGCTCAAATGCCTGAACGCCGCAAAGCCGATATGCGAAAAAGAGAATGTAACTCTGGTAATCGAGCCGCTTAACGCTATTGACAGAAAAGGGTACTCCATGCCGTATGCAGAGCCTGTCTTTGAACTTTTAAAAAAGGTAAACAGTCCGAACATAAAAATGCTCTATGACATTTATCATCAGAGCATGACGGGCGATTTATCCATTGAGGATATACGGAAAAACATTGACTTGATAGGTCACTTTCACGTTGCCGATTCCCCGGGCAGGCACGAGCCGGGGACGGGAAACATTGACTATGTAAAAATACTGAGCGAAATATCCGCGCTGCCGTATGACGGTTATATCGGTCTTGAATACAGGGCAACAAAAAACGACGGCAAAACATTCGGATTTTTAAGGGAGGCGAAGCTCATTGATTAAGGTTTGTATAATAAGCTGCGGAATGATAACAAACTCCGCACATATACCGGCGTACAGAAATTTCGGCGACGACTTCTGTATATCTGCGGTGTCGGACATAAACGAAACCGCGGCAAGGGAAACGGCAAAGCGTCACGGCATACCGAATTGGTATAAGGACGCGGAGGAAATGCTTGAAAAGGAGAAACCCGACCTTGTTTCGGTCTGCGTTCCGAATTGCTTTCATAAGGAATACACTCTCATGGCGCTGAATAGCGGCGCAAACGTCCTTTGTGAAAAGCCGCTTGCGTTCTGCTATGCGGATGCAAAAGAGATGTTTGACACAGCCGAGAGAAACGGCAGGCTCCTTATGGCGTGTCAGAGTATGCGTTTTACTCCCGACCGCCTTGCGGCAAAGGAGTACATAGACAAAAACGGTCTCGGAAACATATATTATGGCGACTTTGCAAGGGTGCGCCGCAGAGGTATTCCGTATTGGGGAACTTTTCATATGAAAAAAATAAGCTGCGGCGGAGCGTTTGTTGATATCGGCGTACATATGCTGGACGCTCTCTTGTGGCTTATGGGAAATCCTGAGATAAAATCGGTAAGCGGTGTTACAATGCAAAATCACAAACAGGAGCTCGGCTCGCTCAAATCGAGCGGTGCGCTGACGGGGAATGTGGATAATATGCGAAAATTCAATCCCGATGAAATGGATGTTGAGGATTTTGCCTGCGGAACGCTTAAATTCCGCGGCGGCGCGAACGTCAGCTTTAAGGTGGCGTGGGCGGCAAATATGCCCGAAAGCTCCGATATACGTATTGTCGGTGATAAAGCCGGAATTGACCTTCCGGAAGGTAAGATATATTACGGCGAGAGCGGCGAGGAGAACCTGAGTATGAACAAACTCATATATAACGCTCCGTTTGCCGGACATATGTATATTGCGGATAATTTAAGAAAAGTGTTAAAAGGCGAGGCGGAGCCGATTGTAAAGCCGTCAGAAACAATAAACACGGCGAAAATACTTGAGCTTTTCTACAAATCGGCAGAACTTAAAAGAGAGGTGTTTGCAGATGAAAACTAAGGCTGTAATAATAGGTTTTGCACATATGCACGTAAACGAGGTTGCACTGTATATCAGCGAGCAGCCGGACTTTGAACTTATCGGTGCGGCAGATGTGAACGCCGGTGAGGAAAAAATTCCTCCTCTGCGCTACACCGCAGGGTGGAATCTGGAAAATGTGCGTAAAAATTACTGTGCAAATATATATGACGATTACAAAGAAATGCTGGACGAACTGAAACCCGACTACGCATTTATTATGTGCGAAAACTGCCTTAAACCCGAAATTGTGGAGAAATGTGCAAAACGGCATATAAATGTTTCCATAGAAAAACCGATTGCAGTAAGCTATGATGAAGCAAAGAAAATTCGGGCGAGTGTGGAAAGATACGGCATAGAGGCGGTTGTAAACTGGCCTGTTGTGTGGCGGGAATATATCCATAAAATGAAGTTCGCACTTGACAGAGAAATCGTAGGCAAGCCGCTGAAACTCAGATATATCAACGGTCACACAGGTCCGCTCGGCAAGGGCGCAAAGCACAGGGGCGTGAGTGAAAACGCCGAGGAAATGACGGACGCACAGCGCGGCAAAACATGGTGGCACAGCGCAAGACTCGGCGGCGGTGTTTTTTTGGATATAGCGTGCTACGGCTGTTTGTTCTCCGAGTGGTTTATGGGTGACGGCGCAAGGAGCGTTGCGGCGGTCGGCGCAAATCTTAACACTCCGTTCGGCGATACCGACGACAATTTTGCCGCGATAATCAGCTATGATGATAAAATGTCGGTTATTGAAGGCACATGGACTACTCCGAGAGCGGTTATTCCGTCAGGACCTATGGTTATGTGCTCGGACGGCGCGGTTGTTTGCACGGGCGGTGCGGAAAGCTCGCCGAATGTAAAAGCATATGACATTTACGGAAACGAGGTCGAGATTGCGGGATTTGAATTTTCCGATAAATACAAAAATATGCCGTCGCACCTTGCTAACCATATAAAGACAGGCGAGAGCGTGCTTGACGTGCTTACTCTTTCGGAAAACATGAAGATTATGGCGATGCTTGACGCCGCGATGCGCTCATCGCTCAGCGGAAAAGCAGAGGAAATATAATGAAAACGGGAATGATAGCCGATATTCAAAGGTCGTCAATCCACGACGGAAGCGGAATACGGACAACGGTCTTTTTTAAGGGTTGTCCGCTTTCGTGCAGGTGGTGCCATAATCCCGAATGTATCGGTTTTGAGAAGGAAACATTATTCTATCCCGAAAGGTGTATTCACTGCGGAATGTGCGCAGACGGATGCTTTTCGGGCGCAAGGGTTGTGTGCGGCAAAGAGATGACCGCAGATGATATTCTGTCGGAAATAATGCTTGACGTGCCGTATTACGGAAAAAACGGCGGCGTAACCTTCTCCGGCGGAGAACCGCTTGCGCAAAAGGAATTTTTAAGCGAGTGTATAGACAAATGCAAAGAAAAAAACATAAACTGTGCTGTTGAAACCTCGCTCATATACTATGATGAGAAAATTTTCAAAAAACTTGATTTTGTTATGGCAGACCTCAAAATTTGGAACAGTGCTTTGCATAAAAAATACACAGGGGTCGGCAACGGCAAAATTATTCAAAACTTTGAAAATCTTAATAAGCTTAATATTCCGATTATCGCAAGAACTCCCGTTATACCCGAAATAAATCAAGAAATTGATAAAATATCGGAATTTTTAAAAACTCTTGATAATGTGAAAAAGTATGAACTTTTGCCGTATCATCCGCTCGGAAATTCAAAGCGGAAAGCGCTCGGACAAAAACCCGACGGTTTTAGCGTTCCGTCAAAAGAATATATGAAGGAGCTTGAAAAATATGCTTACATACGCTGACAGATTAAAATCAATGCGCGAAACAAAAATCCGCCATACGCTTGAAAAGAAAAAACAGAACGGCTATACCGACCTTGACGATTTCGGAACGGTACCGATTTCGGAGGGGTACGAGGTCACGCCATGGTATAACAGTTCAAACGGAAGCTTTTACGGTTATGACGGTATGAGTGAAAATTTCTGCCGTGTGATAAACGCTCACGAGCCGTATGTTGACCCGATGGAAATGCTGTGCGGCAGATGGCGTGATATGCTTGTAAACTACCGCGGCGACGTTCATTATCTCCCTGACTGGCTTAAGAAAAAGCCGAAAATTATGGAGCTGATGTCATCTTCTACCGACCAGTGGAGCAAAAGATGGGACGAACAGAGATTTCCGTATGACGATTTAAAACCGTTGCAGGAAAAGTACAATATTCAGACGGGCATTGACGGTGACGCACATTTTGCGTGCGACTATCGCATAGGCTTTAAGCTCGGCTTCGGCGGATTTTTGGAGAAGATAGAAAAATACAGAAAAATCAACCCCGACAAAAAGGCTTTTTATGATGCGGAGGAAAAATGTGTTCGTGCAATAATCGCGTTTATTGACCGTCATATTGCAAAAATCAGAGAAATGATACCGCACGAAAACCGCGCGGAAATTAAAGCAAGCCTTGAAGAAATGCTGAAAACGTGTGAGAATGTGCGGCTTGACGCGCCAAAGACATTCCGCGAGGTGTGCCAGTGGACGGCGTTTTTCAACTGCGCGTCAAGGATTTATACCCGTGACGGAGCGGGATTTCAGCTTGATACGCTGCTTTTGCCGTATTACGAAAACGACGTCAAAAACGGCATTTTGGATGACGAAACGGCAAAGTTTTTAATTGCAAATCTGCTCTTAATCGACCCGCACTACTATCAGATTTCGGGCGTTGACGAAAACGACTGCGATATGACAAATCACCTTTCGTACCTTATTCTGGATGCCGCAGACAACATTGACATAGCGTGCAATCTGACCGTGCGGGTACACGAAAACTGCGACAGGGATTTTCTTAAAAAGGCGGTCTATTATCTGCTGAAAAACAAAAACGGCTGGCCGAGATTCTGCAATGACAAAGCTCTCTGTGAGGGATATATGAAAAACGGAGTTGACAGGAAAACCGCGCGCGAGCGCATTGCGGTAGGCTGTAACTGGATGTGCGTTCCTGGCAAGGAGTTTCCCATGAACGATACCGTAAAAATCAATATTGCAAAGGTCTTTGACGTTGCGTTAAACGAAATGCGCGCGGAAAAAGAAAAATCCTGCAAACGGCTTTTTGAGATATATGAAAATCACCTCAAAATTGCAATCGACACCACCGCAAAGGGAATAAACCTTCACCTTGACCACCAGTGGGAGGTAACTCCGGAGCTGATTATGAATCTGATGATGAAGAACACGCTTGAACGCGGCGATGACATATCGCAGTGCGCTGAGCTTTATACAATAGGAGTGGATGGCGCAGGGCTCGCGGTTGTTGCAGACTCCTTCGGGGCAATGCAGACAAGAATAGAAAAAGAAAAACTTCTCACGTGGGAACAGCTTTATGACGCGCTTGACAGCAATTTTGCGGACGAAAGAATACGGCTTATGTTAAATTCCTCGCCAAAGTTTTGTCAGGGGAACACAGTGTCGGACAAATGGGCAGTGGCGCTTACAAAATCGTGGGTAAAAAATATCCGTGCGCAAAAAATGCCAAACGGCAGACAGCTCGTGCCGGGTTGGTTTTCGTGGGCAAGGACAATAGAATACGGCTCAAAGGTCGGCGCAACGCCGAACGGCAGAAGGCGCGGCGAGCCGATTTCTCACGGAGCAAACCCGAATCCGCATTTCAGACAGGACGGAGCGCCGACGGCACAGTCCAACGGCATTGCTTCCGTTCAGTGCGGATACGGCAACACTGCGCCTCTGCAAATTGAGTTTGACCCCCATGTCGCGGCGGACGAGAAGGGTGTGGACACTGTTCTTGCTTTAATTGAGGGGCATTTTAAGCAGGGCGGAACGCTTATAAATATAAACGTGCTTGACGGCGAAAAGCTGATGAAGGCGAACGAAAATCCGGAGGAATACCCCGATTTGGTGGTGCGTGTAACAGGCTTTACCGCGTATTTTGCAAGCCTTTCGCCACAGTTTCGGCAGTTGGTGGTTGACAGATTTCTGGACGGAAAATAAAAGGGAATGAAAAAAGTCCGCTCAAAATCTTTTTCTATCCTCTAAAAGGCAGTCAAAAAAGCGTTTGCTCCGCCGTTTTTAAGATTTATATTGATTTTGGGGCAAAAAGGCTCTATAATGAGTATAGGATATAAACAAAGACGAGCCTGCCCGTGAATAATGTTGCGGGGCGCGCTGTCGGTTATCAAATCATATCCGATAAACGAAATCTGGTGATAAAAATGCTTACAGCGGAAATCAATCCGTTTATACGCTTTGCGCGCGAGCTTGCGGTGCAAAATTCAAACGGCGACGTTTTGACCTACGACCACCGCTTGTTTTACGTGACCACGGGGGAATGTCGAATTAAAATAGAAAACATCGAGTACCCGCTGCAAAGCGGGAGCGTTGTGCTGCTGAAAAGCGGAATCGTATATGGAATCGAGGTTGACAAGCCGATTAAAATTATATCGCTCAATTTTGATTATACACAGGACTTTATGAGTTGCAAAGAATTTCTTACGCCTGTTTGTGCAGAGAATTTCAGGGCGGACAGGGTACTGGAGCGTCCGAGCTTTTCGGATGCGGACGAGCTTAACCGACCGATTGTGCTGTCGGGCGTGTACGAAATTCAGCGGCTGCTCGATTCCATACTTGCGGAGCGAAAAAAGAATATCCGATATGCGGATGAGTTTAGCTCGGCAATTTTAAAGGCGATTATTCTGCGGATTTTGCGGATGATGATTTTTTCCTCCTCAACCGCGTATGATAAGGCGATGAGGGTAATTCGGTATATAGAGGAAAACTACCGCGCGGATATAACAAACGAGGATTTGGCGGAGGTTTCCGGCTATCATCCGTACCACCTTAACAGGCTGATGCAAAGGTACACAAATTGCACCATGCACCGATACCTTATGAATTATCGGCTGAAAAAGTCGCAGGAGCTGCTTGTAAATACAACGCTGACTATCTCCGAAATCGCAGAGGAGTGCGGATTTAAGACGGCGTACTATTTTTCAAACAGATTCAAGGAGGCATATGGCTGTTCGCCGCTGAATTACAGGCATGAGCAGAAGGACAGGGTATAGGACTGTCGCAACAAAAATGGGGATGTAAAAAAACTCTGGAACGCAAGAAAAGGAAAAGTAAATATTTTAGGAAGAACGAGTAATGCAGTCCATTTTGTATGAAGTAGAAAAATCAAAAAAATTTGATTTTTCATAGAAGTATTCCTTTCCTTGCTATCAGCAAGCTTCGCCGCTCAGACGGCGAAACAAGTCGAAATGCGCTTAACTGATTTAGTAAAATCAGCATCGCTTATACAAATTGTTTCGCCTTTTTCATCAAAAGCTACGGCTTTTGATGAAGGAGGAGCAACCGCGTGGGGACGAGAGATTTTCGTCTATGATGAAAATCTGAGGATAGAACGCGAGCTGCGACGAACGCCGTCGGGTAACCCAAAACCGAAGTTTTGGCTCAGTTTGTTGATTACAAAGATTTTTTCCTATCCCCTAAAAAACAAAAGGCTGTTTAAAAAGTCAATTGATTTTTTAAACAGCCTTTTTCCGATGTAATAAATATCAGTTCAAATCGATTTTATTTTTAAGCAGTGCGTAAAGCAGCGTTGAGAGTATTACTCCGACCGCGCCCTGGAGCAGATTCATCGGTACTCCGGTAAGAGCCGCCGCAGCTCCGCCCGAGATAAATATCTCGAATACAAAGTAGCCGAGCACCATTACCGCCTCGCCGACAACTCCGCTGAGGATTGCCGCAGCCGTGCCGCGGCGGGTTTTGCCGAATATGATTGCCGCAACCGCAGCCGTGAGCCACTTTATAACAAAGGTTGCGGGCGCGTATACCATATATCCCGCGAACAGGTCCGCAAGCGCGGAGCCTACGCCCGCCGCTGCGCCGCCGTATACTCCGCCGAGCATAAAGCCCGCAAGAAGTACCGCAACATCGCCGAGATTCATATAACCCTTTGTCGGGGTAGGAACCTTGACAATCATTGTCATTACGCATACGATTGCCGCGAATACTGCCGCGTATGTAAGCCGTCTGAGTTTGTTGTCGTTTGATGTCTTTTTCATTTTTGACCGTACCTTTCTTTTTTTGCAGCCGCGGCAAAATGCAGAATACATCCGCCGCGAGCCGCATTATGTATATATTTTATTTCTTTTTAACGGGTTTTTGATTTTCGCGCTCATTTCTGAGCCGCGGTATAAACCAGCTTGCGATTGTACCCTTGCCGCGTTTTTTTACATATACATAGCCGATAACGCTGAACACGACCGCGCCGATAAAGTTGACGAACAAGTCCTTCATTGTATCGTAAAGACCTATATCAAGATAACCGCCGAGTCCCAAATCCTTGCCGTTTACAGTGACCGTTTTGATGTTATCAATAAGTATTGATTTTTGGGAGCCGTTCGGGTCGAGCAGGGTCGATGCTATCGCAGGGAGTACCATGTCCTTCTGCATATCGGTTTTCGTAACCACGTCGCAGAAAAATTCAAAGAACTCCCACAAAACGCCTATTGTCATTGAAAAGCAGAACGCGACAACCGCCAGAAAGACGGGTGAGAGTTTGAATTTTATCCGCTCGTTGCGGTTTAAAATGTCTGTCATGGCAAAGCCGATTGCAGCGCATATAAAGCCGTTTATCGTGTGCAGCATGGTGTCCCAGTACGGAAATTTTGTGTAGTAGTTTTCCATTTCGCCGAGTATCTCCGCCGCAAAAATAAACAGCAGAATTATTACTTCAAGCGTCCTCGGCAGCTCTATGCCGAAGTTTTTTTCAAAGAACGCGGGAACGAGAAACAGTATCAGCGACAGAACGCAGACGTATATATTCTCGTAGTCGCCGCGAAGGCAGGACACCACAATCGCCAGTATAACCAGTGCGCGCAGAAAAACATAGACCATAAAGGTAAATTTGTCGCGCTTTATCTGTTCCTTATATTCCTTCCAGATACCCTTTCTCAAAGCGGTTATACCTCCTTGCCGTCTAAGCCGTCCGCGTGTTTCGCGGAGCCTGTATCACTTGCGTTTTGCGTGTTTTCGGAATTACCGGCGGTCTGTGCGGACGGGTTGCTTGTATTGTTTGCACCGTCTGTGCCGTTTTTGCCGTCCGAGCTGTTCGCACCGTCTGCACTGTTCGTGCTGTCTGTGCTATATGCGCCGTCCGCGCCGTTCACATTGTCCGCGCCGTTTTCGGCTCTGACCTCGTTTAAAATCGACATAAACTCCTCGCCGCTTATGGTTTCCTTCTCTATCAGATAAGCCGCGATACGGTGCATTGCGCCGGTATTCTCCGAAAGAATTTTTTCCGCTGCGGCGTATGCCTTTTTGACAAGCTCCACAACTGCGCCGTCAACCTTCGCGCTTGTTTCCTCCGAGCAGGCAAGCGATGTGTCGCCGCTAAGATACTTGTTTGTCACCGTTTCGAGCGCGACCATGCCGAACTCGTCGCTCATTCCGTATCTTGCAATCATGGCGCGGGCAAGCCGTGTCGCTTGCTCTATATCGTTTGACGCGCCTGTTGTAATCGAATCAAAGATGATTTTCTCCGCAGCTCTGCCGCCGGTCAGCGTTACTATTTTGTTAAACGCCTCCTCGCGCGTCATGAGGAACTTCTCGTCCTCGTCAAGCTGCATGGTGTAGCCGAGCGCGCCGGAGGTTCTCGGTATAATCGTGATTTTGTGTACGGGGGCGCTGTTTTTCTGGAGCGCGGCAACAAGAGCGTGACCTACTTCATGGTACGCGATAACCTCCCTTTCATGTTTTGAAACAACCATGCCTTTACGCTTGTAGCCGGCGAGGATAACGTCAACGCTTTCCTCCAAATCCTGCTGCGCAACCTTATCTCTGCCGCAGCGCACCGCGCGGAGCGCCGCCTCGTTTATTATATTTGCCAGCTCTGCGCCGGACGCGCCGGCGGTTGCCCTTGCAATCTGTGAAAAGTCGATATTGTTCTCCATTTTGACATTTTTTGCATGAACCTCAAGAATTGCTTCTCTGCCGTGAAGGTCGGGCAGCTCAACCGGGATTCGTCTGTCGAATCTGCCCGGGCGCAGCAACGCCTTGTCAAGAGTTTCCGGGCGGTTGGTTGCGGCAAGAATTACCACGCCGCGCTTGCCGTCAAAGCCGTCCATCTCGGTCAGCAGCTGATTCAGAGTCTGCTCGCGCTCATCGTTGCCCGAAAAACCCTGACCGTCACGCTTTTTGCCGATTGTATCGATTTCGTCAATAAACACTATACACGGAGCCTTTTCGTTCGCCTGTTTAAAGAGGTCGCGCACCTTTGCCGCTCCCATACCGACAAACATTTCGACAAATTCCGAGCCGGACATCGAGAAAAACGGCACGTTAGCCTCGCCCGCAACCGCCTGCGCAAGCAGGGTTTTACCCGTTCCCGGAGGACCTACAAGCAGAGCGCCCTTCGGCAGGTTCGCACCGATTACCGCGTACTTTTGCGGGTTGTGGAGAAAATCGACTATTTCGGTAAGCGATTCCTTTGCTTCTTCCTGTCCCGCAACATCGGCAAAGGTTTTTCCGGTTTTAGCCTTGACATAGATTTTTGCGTTGGATTTGCCGAACGACATGACGTTGCCGCCGCCCTTTGCCATTTGCCGCATCATGACGCGCCAAATGAGGAAAAATATCAGTATCGGCAGTACATAGCTGATGACAAGCATTGTCAAAGGACTCATTTCCTTCGGCGCAACGCGCTCAAAAGTTGCGCCGGCGCCATATAGTCTGTCAACAAGCTGCGGGTCCTCCATTTTAACGGTCAGATATACGGTTTTTCCGCCGCCAAAGTCGGTCAGAAAATTGTTTGCGGTGTTCTTCTGCTGCTTCTCATCGCCGTCATCGGTCAGGGAATAGAAAATCTCGTTTTCGTTCACCTGTACCTTGTCAATGTTCTTTTTTTCAAGCTCGTTTAAAAAGGTGTTGTAGCTTACCTCCTTGACGTTGCTCGATGTGAGCATCGGAAAAAGAAACGAGTTAAGCAGAACAATTATCACAAGTGCGACTATCCAATAATAAAAGGTTGGTCTTTTTGGATTGTGTTCCTCCATTTATATCACTGCCTTTCGCATAATTCTCCCCCAAGTTTAATACATTCTACCACAGTTTTTCGAATATATCAAGTATTTATACAAAGTTTTTTGCGGAATAGTTTGCACGCGGATTGATTATAATAAGCATATAAAAATTTTTTGGAGGTACTTAAATGGCAGATTTCAAGTCAAGTGAAACAAAAATCAATCTTATGCGTGCATTCGCGGGCGAGAGCCAGGCACGAAACCGCTATACCTTTGCCGCGAACGCGGCAGAAAAGGAAAAGCTGCACGTTGTGAGCGCGGTGTTTAAGTTCACCGCGGAGCAGGAAAAGGAACACGCGGAGGTGTTTTACGGCCTTCTCGGCGAGGCGGCGGGCGAGAGCATCCGTATAGACGGCTCATATCCGACGGATATAGACAGCTCAGCGGCAAAGCTGCTGCGCATGGCGCAGCATAACGAGCTTGAAGAATACAATGATGTATACAAAGCGTTTGCGGAGACCGCACGGCGCGAAGGCTTTGACAAAATCGGACTGACGTTTGAAAACATTGCGGAAATTGAGAAAACTCACGCGGAGCGTTTCGCAAAATTTGCCGAGATGCTGGAGGAAGGGCGTTTGTTTGTATCCGATGTTGACTGCACATGGATGTGCCTGAACTGCGGTCATGTGATTGAAGGCAAAGCGGCTCCCGAGGCCTGTCCCGTGTGCGGGCATAACCGCGGCTGGTTTATCCGTTTTGCGCTTGCGCCCATGTCATAAGCCGCGGCAGCTTTGCGTGTTAAACATTTGTAAAAGTATAATATTTTTGTTTTCGGCGGGTAAGGCTATCAACCTTACCCGCCGAGCATTTGGAAAGATTATAATATTTTTCCCTCTCTATAAATATATACCGATAATTATACCACGACAAAATCTGATTTTCAAAAGCGAAAAAAATTTTGCAAAATATACTCCGCACGTGTGAAAAATGCGCTTAAAAAGCCGCGCTTTCCGCCGCGCAGAGCGGGTTTGAAAAATTCTAAAAATTTTTAAAATTTTTTTCAAAAAACCCTTGACAAATAAAAAAGTGTGCTATAATACAGTTAAAGGTCAAAGAAAGTCAAAGTCAGAAAAGATAAAAACCAAGAAGGTGGAAATCAAATGAAGCTAAGTAATGTTATCGAGGAATTCATCAAGGATATGCTTGAGGACAGCGCGGAGGTTGAGCTGCAGCGGAACGAGCTGGCGAACAGGTTCAACTGTGTACCGTCGCAGATTAACTACGTAATATCGACAAGGTTTTCGCCGGAGCGCGGCTACATTGTCGAATCGCGCAGGGGCGGCGGCGGATACATCAGGATAACGAGGACGGCGCCAAAGGACGGCGGACTTGTGATGCACGCGGTGAACTCGGTCGGCGACTATATTTCCGCCGATGATTCCAAAGCAATTATAAAGGATTTGTACTCCTACGGTTTGATTACTCATAAGGAGGCAAAAATCATACTGGCGGCGCTCAGCGATAACTCGCTGGCAATCAAGCAGCCCGAGAAGGATATTCTAAGAGCAAAAATATTCAAAAACATTCTTGTAAACCTAATTTAAAGAATTGATTGGAGGAATCAATTATGAAATGTCAAAAATGTAATAAAAACGAAGCAAACACACATATAACAAAAATAGTGAACGGCGTCAAGACAGAGCAGTATCTGTGCGAAAAGTGCGCAGCGGAAAACCAGGATTTTATAAACTTCCAGACAGGCTTTGACAAGGAGTTTGACAACTTCTTCAGCGGATTTTTCGGTATGCCGCAGTTGGGTATCGGAATGCCGCAGCAAAGTGACGCAAAGACCTGCCCGGTATGCGGAAGCACGCTGGACGACATAACAAACCGCGGCAAACTCGGTTGCTCGGAATGTTACAGCACATTCAAGGATTTCCTTATGCACCCGCTGAAACAGATTCACGGCAGCAACCGCCACAGCGGTAAAATCCCGCTCCGCAGCGGCAAGGCGCTCCGCAAGGAAAGCGAAATCGACAAGCTCAGCTCGGAGCTTAACCGTGCGGTAATGGATCAGAACTTTGAACAGGCGGCGGTACTCAGGGATAAAATTAACGACCTTAAAAAGCAGGAGATGTAAAAAAGTCCGGACCGCAAAAAGGACAAACGAAAGCAAAACCGATAAAGCCGCCGTGCGGCGGCTCGACTTACGGGAAACATAAAGAAAGGATTGATTATATGTGGTACACAGAATTTGGTAATTCGGGCGATGTCGTACTCTCGTCAAGGGTACGTCTTGCGCGTAATATAAAAGGTATTCCGTTTGGGGAAGGAATGAAGGACGCGGACAGGGAAAAGGTCATTGACCTCTGCCGCGGCGCGCTCCCCGACCTCAAATACATTGACCTCTTTGCAATGTCGGACGCGGAAAAGCAGGCTCTTACCGAGCAGCACATAATCAGTCCCGACATGGCGGCAAAACACGGCAAGTGCGGAATCCTTATAAACGGCAGCAGCGACATATCGGTTATGCTGTGCGAGGAGGATCACGTCCGCATCCAGGCAATGGCGCCGGGTTTCAGCCTTGACGAGTGCCTGACACGCGCCAACGAGGTGGACGACCGTCTTGAAGGCTCGGTCGAATATGGATTTGACGAGCGTTTCGGCTACCTTACCTGCTGTCCGACCAATGTCGGAACGGGGCTCAGAGCGTCGGTAATGCTCCACCTCCCCGCACTTACGGAAAGCGGAAGAATTGACGGAACAATACGTTCACTGTCAAAGCTGGGCATGGCAGTCCGCGGAATTTACGGCGAAGGCAGCCGCGCAAGCGGTAACATATACCAGATTTCAAATCAGGTAACACTGGGCGTTTCCGAACAGGAAACCGTCGACAAGCTGAAACAGCTTACCGAGGAGGTAATTCAGCAGGAGCGCCGCGCAAGCCAAGAACTTTACGAGAAAAACAAGCTCCGTCTTGAGGACAGGGTTATGCGTTCCTTCGGTACGCTGACGAACGCAAGGCTGCTTACCTCGAACGAGACAATGAATCTGTTCTCGGATGTAAGATGGGGCGTAAACCTGGGCATAATTAAAAATGTAAATCTTGTCCGTCTTAGCGAGATTCTTTACGATACCCTGCCGGGCAGCATGATACAAAAATACAACCTCACCGACCCGACCGAGCGCGACCTAAAGCGCGCGGAGCTGTTCAGAAACGGTCTTGCGGGCGGCGCAGATACGGAGAAATAAAGAACGCGCAGAGCGGCGGCAATCATGTCGCCGAGAGCTTAATCAATAAATACAAAAACATTCCACAAAACGAAAGGAGAATGCTTTATGGTAGGAAGAAACCTGACAGAACGTGCCAGAGCGGCAATAAATCTTGCGGGGCAGTCCGCAATGGAAATGGGACATAATTATATAGGAACGGAACACCTGCTGTTGGGTCTTATCCGCGAGGGTAACGGCGTTGCGGCGCGGGTTCTGACCGAGAACGGACTTACAGAGGAAAAGGTGACGAACAAAATCGATTTTTATGTCGGCATGGACCAGCCGATAAACAACCCAAACATCGGCTTTACACCGCGTACAAAGAGCGTTTTGGAGCACAGTAACTCCGAGGCTATGCGGCTTGGTCACAGCTATATAGGAACAGAGCATCTGCTCATTGCGCTGCTGCGCGAAAGCGACAGTCTTGCGGTGCGCATACTCAGCGACCTTAACATAAATATTCAAAAGGTCTATACCGATATTCTGAACACAATCAGCGAAAACGGGGCGTCGGAATACGGCGACGTGGGCGAGGCTCCGGACATGACAGGCTCCGCGCCGTCGGGCGGTGGCGGCGGCAAAACGCCGACCCTTGACAAATACGGCAGGGACCTCACTAAAATGGCAAAGGAAATGAAGCTTGACCCCGTAGTCGGACGTGACTCCGAGATAGAGAGGGTTATTCAGATCCTCAGCCGCCGTACAAAAAACAATCCGTGCTTAATCGGTGAGCCGGGTGTCGGCAAAACCGCCGTTGCGGAAGGTCTGGCACAGAAGATAGTGCAGGGACTTGTCCCCGAAACACTGAAAAACAAAAAGGTTATTGCGCTTGATTTGTCGTCGATGATAGCGGGCGCAAAATACAGGGGTGAATTTGAGGAACGCCTTAAAGGCGTAATGGACGAAATCCGCAAGGCGGGCAACATTATCCTGTTCATCGATGAGATGCACACGATAATCGGTGCGGGCGCGGCGGAAGGCGCAATCGACGCGGCGAATATCTTAAAACCGGCACTTGCAAGGGGTGAGATTCAGGTAATCGGCGCAACGACAATAGAGGAATACAGAAAACATATCGAGAAGGACGCGGCTCTTGAAAGAAGATTCCAGTCGATACTTCTTGCCGAGCCGACCCAGGAAGAAAGCGTAAAAATCCTTAAAGGAATACGCGATAAGTACGAGGCGCATCACTGCGTAAAGATTACCGATGAGGCAATCGACGCAGCGGTAAAACTCTCGGTAAGATATATACCCGACCGTTTCCTCCCGGACAAGGCGATAGACCTTATCGACGAGGCGGCGTCAAGGATACGGCTTAAAACCCTTACCGCACCGCCGGACGTAAAGCAGATTGAGGACAAAATCGACTCCGTCCGCAAGGAAAAGGAGGCGGCGATAACGGCTCAGGAATACGAAAAGGCGGCAAAGCTCCGTGACGAGGAAAAGCAGCTTTCCGACTCCCTGAAAAAGGAAAAGGAGAGCTGGGAGAACTCCAACCGCGGCGGCAGTGTCGAGGTTACGCCGGGCGAGATAGCGGAAATCGTATCATCTTGGACGGGTATTCCGGTCAAGTCGCTTGAAGAAGGCGAAAGCGAACGTCTGCTCCGCCTGGAGGAGGTACTTCACGAACGTGTTATCGGTCAGGACGAGGCGGTAACGGCGGTTTCAAAGGCTATCCGCCGCGGCAGGGTAGGTCTGAAGGACCCGAAACGTCCGATAGGCTCGTTTATCTTCCTCGGCCCGACAGGCGTCGGCAAGACAGAGCTTTCAAAGGCTCTTGCGGAGGCAATGTTCGGCGATGAGGATGCGCTCATACGTATAGATATGTCGGAGTATATGGAGAAACACGCAGTGTCAAGGCTTGTAGGTTCACCTCCGGGATATGTCGGCTATGACGAGGGCGGTCAGCTGACC
>URZD01000017.1 GCA_900552305.1 uncultured Eubacteriales bacterium | reverse complement strand
CTCGCGCACCGCATAGGCAAACGCAAGCAAAAGCCCCGCCGCAATCAGCAGTCCGTATGTGTATATATCCACACCGAATACCGAAAACAGCGAGCGGTTTATCGTAAAGCTAAGTCCCAGTGCGGGAAACGATATATTATTTACCATTATTGTTCACAACCTTTCCGTCCCAGTCTGCGTATGGCGCCTTTTTACGACCTTCACCGCCGCCTATTTTTCCGCGCTCTCCGGCTCTATTACCGAAAGTACCGCATACTCGCCGTCAAAATGTTCAAAAAGCCGCGCCGTCAGCTCGTCCGCCGTTATACTTTCCGCAATCCCGCGGTAGTCCAAAAGATTAAATCCGTTCATAAAGCCGCGAATAAAGCTGTTGCCCGTCTGCTCCACGCTGTCGTACTCGCGAAGGCTTTTTCCTATTGCGATGCGCTTTGCGCGCGCAATGTCCTCCGCGTGAAGTCCGTCCTTCTTTACACGTTCAATATATTCAAGCGTCAGCCGATACACCTCGTCGGGATCCTTTGTTTCACCGCTTATCGATGTAAAACCATAGCCCTTTTCAAGCTCCGCGTCCTTCTCGAAGGTCGCGTCAATCAGACCCTTGCCGTAAAGCTCGGTGAAAAATCCGCCGCTGCGACCGAAAAGAATCTCCGTCAATATTTTTGTCACAATCTGCTTGCGCAGCAGCCTTTCGCCGCTCTCGCCCTCCGTCTTTTCCTTGAATCCGATAAGGAACATCGGCTTTGACACGCTCAGCCGCCGGCTTACCCTGTGCGTAACAACGCCCTTCGGCTCCTGCGGTCTGATTCTTTCAACCTCGCCGCGGTCGCGGCTTTTGTCAACATACTTATCTATATATGGCACAACCCTCTCCGGGTCAATATCGCCCACAAGCACAAGCCGCATATTTGACGGATTGTAGTAGGTTTCGTGGCACTTGTAAAGCAGCTCCGGCGTGATATGGCTTATACTCTCGACCGTTCCAGCAATGTCCGTTTTGACCGGGTTTTTGTGGTACATCGCGCCGAGGCTATTGAAAAACAGCTGCCAACCGGGGTCGTCATCATACATTTTTATCTCCTGTCCGATTATCCCCTGCTCCTTTGCAACGTTTTCCTCCGTAAAATACGGATTATTTACAAACTCAAGCAGTATTTCCAGATTCTCATAAAACCTGTCCGTACACGAAAACAGATACGCCGTCATGTCAAACGAAGTAAAAGCGTTGCTGCTCGCGCCGGTAAGCGCAAACTTGTCAAACGCGTTCTTGCCGTCCGATTCCTCGAACAGCTTGTGTTCAAGATAGTGCGCGATACCGTCGGGAAGTCTTGTCGGCTCCGAGTCCGGCGTCGGCTTTATCATCTCGTCAATCGAGCCGTATTCCGTGCCATAGATTGCATAATACTTTGAAAAACCCTTTTTGGGAATGATGTACACGCGCAGACCGCTTTCGTGCGTACCGTACAGAACGGTTTCCTTTATTGCCTTGTTTTCTGTTTTACTGAACTGCATCGCTGCCTTCCCCCTTCAAAAAATAGATTGTGTCAAGCTGAACGCTGTTCGCCGCACGGATAATGCCGTCACGTTCTACGCGGCAAAGCCGTTCAAGATACTCGTCAATGCTGTCGCCGCTGCCCAGTATAAGCCTGTCAAGATAGAAATTCTCGGTCGCGTCAAGGCTGTCCTTGATTGAGCCAAAGCCTGTCGCAAGATACTTCTTTGCCGACTCGATTTCGTCATCGGTAAAGTCGCCCGCCTTCATCTTTTCAAGCTGGACGTTTATCTCATCATATGCCGCGCGGAACTTGTCCGCCTCTATGCCGGAGCTGATTTTCATGCAGCTTTTATGCCCCTCGATTACCGAGAACACATAATACGCAAGACTCAGCTTTTCGCGGACATTGTTAAACAGCTTTGAAAACGGACTGCCGCCGAATATCGCACAGAACAGCCGCAAATCCGCATACTCCGCACTGCGCGGCGATATACCGCAGTTAAAGCCGATACACAGCTTGCTCTGTGTCACAGGCATAGGCTCGGTCACGTCTTTTACGCATATATCCGCCTCGCGCTCTGCAAGACGTGTTGCGGGCAGATTTGGCGTTCTTGCACCGAGCCGTGAAAACTCTGCCGCGATGCGTTTAACCACCGTCTCCTCGTCAAAGCTGCCGCTTACAAAAATCTCGACAGCTGCGGTATCAAGCAGCGACTTATAGAACTCAAAAAGCGACTGCGGCGTGATTTTTTCAAGCTCGTCAATATATCCGTACTCGGACACGCCGTAGGGGTCACCCTCGAACATTATCTCATTGCAGCGCGCCTGCGCATATGCCTTTTTGTCGTTAATCAACCCTTCGATACTGCTTTTTGTGTTTTCCTTCTCCTGTGTCAAATATTCGGCGTCAAACGCGCCGTTCGTGAGCTTGGGGCAGAGTACAAGCTGCGAAAGCAGCTCCAAAATACCGCCCGTTATGTCCTCCGGCAGAAAGTCGCAGCTGACATATCTGACCGAAAACCGTATAACCTCCGAGTCGCCCTTTTTGGCAATCCCCGCCGAAAGCGACGCTCCGTAAAGCTCCTCCGCACGCGCCGAAAGCTGCGCCATTGTGGGATACTTCTCCGTTCCGCGTTTCAGAACGCTCGGCAAAAGCGCCGCAAGCGTTGCCGTTTCGCGTCTGAGCGGGATTCGGAAATAAACGCTTATAAGATTTGTCTTGAATTTATCGGTATGCAGCGGATGTATATTCACACCCTCCGCAAGCTTTATGCTTGGTATGCTCAAATTGTTCACTCCTTAATGTATTTTTTATCAGCCGCGTGCAAAATCCCGGCTGTTTATTTCATGTGTTTTGCACTTCTTTATAAACCGTATATATTTTACCACAGGTAAAAAGAAATTACAACTGTTATTTTTGAGTTTAGACAAAAGAAAGCGGAGCAAGTTTTGCCCCGCTCCGCCGCGAAAAATACGAATGTGCAGAATCCTTCACGATTCCGCAATGCTTTCGCAGCCTACTTAAATTCAATCACGGATATGTACTTTGCATAATATTCTTCGTAGGTTATGCTCTCTTCATGTATTACCCTTGCCGCGTCAGCGCCGACATACCGATAATGCCACGGCTCATACGCATATCCCGTAATCCATTCTTTGCCCTTTTGGTATCTTAAAATAAATCCGTATTCATGCGCGTGCTTTTGCAGCCATGCAAATTCGGAGGTATTTTCAAACGCTCCTCTTACGGAGTTTATGTCAACAGCCAAACCTGTTTCGTGTTCCGAAAAACCGGGTCTTGCCGAATAGTTATCCGCATGAGTCTTTCCGTTGTTTTTGGCGCTGTTGTTGTACAGACCTCTTTGATAGTCCTCCGTCCTGTATGCCGAAAGAACCTTTAATGTAAGTCCCTCTTTCTTGGCGGCATCTGACATCTGCACAAATTTTTCGTATGCCACGCCCGCAAGCAAATACTGCTTTCCGTCATTTACTGTATACTCCGGACTCATGTTAACAAGATTATATTGGCGGAAATTCGGCGGCAGCCGATGATATTTGTTCACCAAAACCAAAAGCTCATACGGATTTTCAATTTCGGACACATTTTCATAAAAAGGATAATCCAGTCCGAGGTTTACTCTGTAAATAACTTCCTGCAGAGTGAAACCGGGCATTTTGGTGTGATAATTTATGTATCTTTGGAATCTTTCGGGATAGAAGTTACAGCTTCTGCACACGTCAAGCACATCTTTAATTATTTTGTAATATTCATTGTCGGCAAACTGCTTTTGTATGATTAGGCGCAGATTATCATACGAAATTCTGTCGGGTCGGAAAACAACCGCAACCATATCAATCGGTATGTACGTTTCGCCGTTTTCGGAAAAAGAAGGGTTTTTAAACCTCATCTGTTCTTCGTTGACCGTTATGACGTTTTCTCCGACAATGTGACGTATTATATTTCCGTCACGCGACAAAGCCATGACTTGACGGTCGCGCTCTCTGTAAAACAAAGCCGCGCCCATTTTCTCAAAAATCATTCTCATCGGAACATAGTGCGTGTTATTGCAGATAACGGAGGTGCGGTCTGTCACCTCTCCGTTAAACTCAATCACAAAGCCGTTTTGACGGTTACCGTCCGCATAAGCCAAACCGCCGGAGAGAGTTACTGACAAAATACACGTAATAATTGCCACTAAAATTTTTTTCACAAAATTCACTTCTTTATTTTAATTTTTGTTAGTCAAAGAAACAAAAGCCGCCGCGCCGCGGCAGTCCTGCCCTTTTTCAATGCCGCACCGCCGCTGTATCGCGGCTTATTTTGCGCCGAGCAAAAGTCCCGCCGCATGGAACGCGGCAAAGCATATTATGTTCATTGCCACGATTGACGGTCCGACAGGCACGGACAGCAGCACCGAGCCGATAATTCCTACCGCCGCACAGAAAGTGGAAACCGCCGCCGCGCAGATGATTACCGGGCGAAAGCTCTTGAAAACGCGCATAGCGGTTATCGCGGGGAAAATTATCAGCGCGGAGATAAGCAGCGAGCCGACAAGATTCATCGCGAGAACTATTATTACGGCAGTTATAACCGCGATAACGGTGTTGTACGCCGACGCGTGTATTCCCGTTGCCTCGGCAAAGGTTTCGTCAAACGTCACCGCAAACAGCTTGTTGTAAAAAAGGACAAAAAGCGCAATGACCGCCGCCGAAAGCGCCGTACAAAGGATAACGTCACCCCTTGACAGCGTAAGAATCGACGCCGCGCCGAACAGCGTTCCGCACACATCGCCCGATACATTGGACGATACCGGAAATATATTCAGCAGCAGATACCCCAGCGCAAGCGCCCCGACCGAAATCATCGCAACCGCCGCGTCACCCTTGATACGTGTGTTTTGCCCCGTTTTAAGCAGCAAAACCGCAAGAATCACCGTAAACGGCAAAACTATGACAAGCTCGTTCGATACGTTCAGAACGGACGCAACCGCAAGCGCGCCGAACGCCGCGTGGGATAGTCCGTCACCGATAAACGAAAACCGTTTCAGCACAAGCGTCACACCGAACAGTGCGGAGCAAAGCGCGATAAGCACTCCGACCGCCATTGCATAGCGCACAAACGAAAAGCTGAAATAATATGCTATTGTATTAAAAATTCCGCTCATATAAAAACCCCATTCCGTTATTGTTCCTCCTCAAATCCGCCGTGAAGGCGCGCAGTATATTCCGCCCGCCGCGGCGTTTATACCTCCGCACCTCTTTCTGCCGCTCCGTTCGCATTTTTCGCCGCGCTCCGTCCGCCTTCTTCGCCGCGCTCCGTTTCCGCAGGCGCGCCGCGTGCCGCGCTGCGGCGCTTATCTTTTTGCAACCGACTGCCGCTTTATCAGCTCACCGTGGAGCGTTACCGCCTGCCGCGGCACGTTTGAGCCGTCCATTCTCTTGCAGAGAAGGTCTGTCATCATCGAAAACACCTCGTCCGGCACCTCGCGCACGGTGGTCAGTCCGATTCCGCTATATACCGCGGTTTTGACATCGTTCATGCCTATTATCGAGAAGTCCTCCGGCACTCTCAGTCCGTGCTGCTTTATCGCGTCAATCGCGCCGAAAGCAATCGTATCGTACGCGCACATAATCGCAGTCGGCCGCCTGTTGAGCGAGAGCAGCTTTTCCATCTCTGAAAACCCCGCCTCCTCGCAGCGTGAGTGGCTTGTACGGATAAAGCTGTCATCCGCCTTCAAGCCTTGCTCCCTCATCGCGTCCAGAAAATATTCCAGCTTGATATTTGTCAAAAGCTCGCCGATAAACGCTATATCCCTGTGTCCCGACTCCTTCAGGTACTCTATTGCAAGTCCGACCGCGCTTTTGTACTCCGAGCTGAATGTATCGACACGCGGATTAAAGGTCTGTCTTTCCTTATAATGTATAATCGGCACGCCTGTTTCGGGAATATTTTTTGCATCTCCGCTCAGCACAATGATTCCGTCAACCTTCACATATTCCGCAAAATAGCTTATAAGCTGCTCAAGAACGCTGTCCGAAAAGTTATAGAACGCCGCAAGCATGACGCAGCCGCGGTCGCGGAGCTGCCGCTCCAGAATACCGATTCCGCTTGTATAGACATTGCTCGAAAACTCCGGCGCAATCACCGCCACAGTCCGCTTTTGGTAGCGTACGCGGCAGTATTTGTCAAAGCAGCCGTAACGCTTGGCAAGTGCAAAAATCGAATCACGCGTTTCCTCGCTTATCTCATGACTGCCCGAAAACGCCTTTGAAACGGTGGAAACCGACACGCCCGCAAGCAACGCCAGCTTTTTCTGATTTACCTTGCTCATGCCGCACACCCCTCCGCAAAAAATTCGCGTATATTTTTTACCTTTTCCGATTATACCACCTTTTTCGCATAAAGGCAATAAGAAAGAAACGAAAATTTTTCGTAATTTACGAAAAAAAATAGCTTCGCTTTTTATTGACAAAAATTTTTCGCTAAACTAAAATAGAGCCGAAAGGGAGTGCTGATTAAGAATGAAAAACGAGAACACAGCCGCCGTACGGCGCAGAAACCGACTTGCATACATAGCGGAGGCAGGACTTGAATATTTTATCTCGCTGCTTGTAACCGGCGCGTTTCTCGCGGCTCTGCTCAAACATATAGGCTTTTCCGACGCAGCGTCCGGAATCGTCACCTCGCTTGCGTCACTCGGCTTTCTGGCACAGGCAGCGGTGCTGATGCTAAAGCCGCAGCGGTCACCGAAACGGCTTGTGACCGCGCTGCACCTTGCAAATCAGATAATGTTCGTCTTTTTGTACATGATACCGTTTATAAATATCCCCCACGGCGTGAAGGTCGCCGTGTTTGCGGCAATGCTGCTCGGCGGTCACCTGCTTTCCAACACGGTCATGCCGCTGAAGCTCAGCTGGCTTATGTCGTTTGTGGACGACAGCCACCGCGGCGAGTTTACCGCCAATAAAGAGATAGTGTCGCTTGTCGGCGGAATAGTTTTCTCCTATGTCATGGGCGCAGTGTCCGACCGTTTTACCGACGCGGGGCATACGGAGCTTGCCTTTCTTGTCTGCGGAATTACGCTTTTCGCACTCACCGTGCTGCACCTTTTGTCACTGCTTGCGGTAAAAGACGCGGGAGACTCCGATACCGAAACGGCATATGACAGCCGTACAGCCGTGCAGGCGATAAAAAGCGTTTTTTCCGGCAGCGACTTTACAAAAATTATACTCATCGATGTTCTGTGGCATATGGGCTCGGGAATCTCGGTATCGTATTTCGGAGTGTACCAAATACAGGAGCTTGGATTCAGCCTTCGCTACGTTGCGATACTCAACGCGGTACACAGCGTGGTGCGCGTACTTTTCTCCCGCTTTTTCGGGAGATTTGCCGACAAATATTCGTGGCGCACAATGATGACCGTCAGCCTTTCAATCGGCGCGGTTGGGTATCTTTTAAACGCGTTCACCGTTCCGTCAAACGGAAAAATCATGTTTATGGTGTACTATATCTTCTATGCTGTGTATATGGCGGGGTCAAACAGCGGAATTATGAATCTTACCTTTGACTATGTAAAGACAGAGGACCGCGCGTGCGCACTTGGAATCAAGTCGGCAATCGGCGGCATGGCGGGATTTCTTGCGTCGCTTTGCGGAGCAAAGATAGTTTCCGTGGTGCAGGGCAGCGGAAATCTTGTAATGGGTCACACAATCTACGCACAGCAGATTTTGTCATTCCTTACATTTATTATTTACATCGCTGCTGCAATATATGTAAAAAATGCAATTCATAAAATAAACAATAATAATATAAAACGGAGTGTGGAACTATGAATGAAGTAAAAGTTGATTTCAGTAAAAAATGCGGCAAAATGAAGCCTATGCACGCAGTCAACAACGGCCCCGTACACAAATTCACTCTTGACCAGCGCATATCCAATCTGCAATGGTTTATCGACGCGGGAATACCGTACGCAAGAACTCATGACGCGGCATTTTACTCGACCTACGGCGGCGAGCATACGGTTGACGTTCACGCGATTTTCCCCGATTTTGACAAAGACGCAAACGACCCCGAATCCTATGACTTCGCGTGTACGGACGAATATCTGCGCGTTATGGACGCGGCGGGTGTCAAGCCGTTTTATCGGCTCGGCTCAAAGATTGAGCACGGAGTAAAAAAATACGGAACAGTGCCGCCCAAGGATTTTTACAAGTGGTCGGTTATATGCGAGCATATAATCCGTCACTATACCGAAGGCTGGGCGGACGGCTTTAACTATGACATCGAATACTGGGAGATATGGAACGAGCCTGACTGTCAGAACGCAAACGGCACAAACCCGTGCTGGCAGGGTACGGAGGAGCAGTTTATCGATATGTTCTGTATCGCGCTTAAGCACCTTAAAAAGTGTTTCCCGCACCTTAAAATCGGCGGACCCGCCTTCACTCATGTAAACGAGAGATATGCCAAACTTTTGTTTGACGAGATTAAAAAGCGCGGACTTACTCTTGACTTCTTCTCATGGCACCTTTATGCCTATGACGCGGCATGGGTTGCGCACGAGGCATACCACGCGCGCCGCTTTCTTGACGAGAACGGCTTTAAGGACACAGAGAGCATACTTAACGAGTGGAACTACGTCCGCGGCTGGACAAATGACGACTGGATTTACACCCTCAAACGCGAAAAGGATATAAAGGGCGCGGCATTTATCGCGTCAGCCATATGCGACTGCCAGTACGCGCCGCTTGATATGCTTATGTATTATGACGCAAGACCGTGCGGCATGAACGGACTTTTCGCACAGGATATACCGTCCGAAAGGCTGAAGGGTTACTACTCGCTCAAAATGTTCAACGAGCTTTACAAGCTCGGCGAAAGCGCCAAAATCGATATTGACGGTAAGGATATATACGGCTGCGCCGCGGGAAATTCCGAAAAATGTGCGGTAATGATTTCATATTTCAATGATGACGACAACCTCGGCAGCACGGCGGCAAGCGTGGATTTAAGCGGTATTGCGGACGGCGCAAAGAAATGCGCAAAGGTATATCTTCTTGACCGCGAGCATGATATGGAGCTTGTGCGCGAGGAAAGCATAGACGGCAGCACGACACAGCTCACTCTTGATATGCCGCTGTTCTCCGCTTACCTTATTGTTATAGAATAGTTTTTTTGAAAATAAAGTGTGCGAATCGCTCAATGCGGTTCGCACAAAAAAGGGTGCGGAATTTGAACCGACATTCCAATAGTTAGGTTTTTAATCTGACCTTTGGGGGTCAGTACGCTCCGATGTGACTATAACTCCGCAAGGCTGCGCCCTTCCGCAAAATTTGTCACGTCCGACCGAAAAACCGTAAATTTTTTCAAAAAAGGGGTTGACAAATCCAATTTAATCTGCTATACTCATAAGCACAGATTAGATTGGTTGAGATTAGATTAGCAAAGAAAAGATGAGATGAGTTTTTATAATTATATTCTTATGACTTTCAATCCTCCGGTCTTCTGTCGGAGGGTTTTTTTATTGCCCTCACAAATATTAAATAATTTCAGGAGGGTTTATCCAATGAAAAACAACAGCTTTAAGAAAATTTTATCGGCAGCAATTTCCGCAGCACTCTGCGTCTCCGCTCTGGCGGCTTGCGGCACAAAGAACGAAACCGCAAAAACCGGCAGCACGGACGGCAAGGTTTACAAAATCGGCGTAACACAGATTGCGGATCATCCGTCGCTTGACAACTGCCGCGAAGGCTTTATCGAAGGCTTGAAAAACGCGGGCTTTGTCGAGGGTAAGAATGTTGAAATCGAGTTCCAGTCGGCAAAGAACGACACCACAAACGCGGGTCAGATTGCTCAAAACTTTGCGTCACTCGGCAAGGACCTTGTCTGCGGTATCTCTACTCCGTCAGCACAGGCTCTTTACACAGCCTGCTATGAAAAGGGAATCCCGGTTATCTTCAATGCGATTTCCGACCCGGTTGCGGCAAAGCTCGCAAAATCGAAAACCGAGGCAATGGACGGTATCACCGGTATAAGCGACGCGCTCCCGGTTGAGGCGCAGCTCAAGCTGATTCGCAGCATACTCCCCGACGCAAAGAAAATCGGTATCATATACACAACAAGCGAGGCAAACTCTGTCAGCACAATCGAAACCTACAAAAAGCTCGCTCCCAAGTACAATTTTGAGATAGTGGAACGCGGAATCGGCAATCAGAGCGAGGTTGCACAGGCTGCGGACGTTGTTTTAAAGGATGCGGACTGCATATCCAACCTGACCGACAACACCGTTGTTGCGGCGCTCTCGGTTGTTCTTGAAAAGGCGAATGCCGCGGGAAAACCGGTATTCGGCTCCGAGGAGGAACAGGTCGGCAACGGCTGCCTTGCAAGCGCGGGTCTTGACTACTTCAAGCTCGGCGAACAGGCGGGAGCTATGGCGGCTCGTGTTTTAAACGGCGAAAAGGTTTCAAGCATTCCTTACGAAACCAGGAAGGAAAGCAGCATTACAATCAATCCCAAGGTTGCGGAAGCTCTCGGAATAACGATTCCGGAGGATGTGTCAAAGGACGCACAGATAAAGGAATAACACGAACAGTAAATAATTTTTCAGGGGTGTAAAAAAACCGTTTTTACACCCCCATACACTTTTTATACAGGAATAAAGGAACAGATAATTATGGTAAGTTTAATTTCAGGTATTGTAACAGAGGGTCTTATATACTGCATCATGGCATTCGGCGTCTATATCAGTCTCCGAATCCTTGACTTCCCGGATTTGTCCACGGACGGAACATTTCCGCTCGGCATGGCGGTCGCAACAGCCTGCCTTCTGCGCGGCGTAAATCCGTTTCTCTGCCTTCTTCTCGCCTTTGCGGCGGGCGCGCTCGCGGGAACGGTAACGGGCGTACTCAATGTCAAGCTCGGCTTTCGCGACTTGCTCTGCGGTATTATCACCATGACGGCGCTTTACTCGATAAACTACACAATCGTGGACAAGCCGAACGAATTTCTGAGCATGGACACGGTAACGCTCTTTTCGCTCATAGGCAGCGACAGTCCGCTGTTCAAGTACAGATACCTGATTATCTCGGCGCTGCTTGCGATATTCTTCAAGCTGATACTTGACCTTTATCTGTCCACCAAATCGGGCTTTATCCTCCGCGCGGCGGGAGATAACGAAAATCTTGTCGTAACCCTTGCAAAAAATCCCGGAAAGGTAAAAATCACCGGTCTTGCGATAGCCAACGGTCTTATCTCGGCTTCGGGGTGCATATACCTTCAGTACATAAAATCGTTCAACGTGTCCGCCGGCACAGGCTCGCTTGTTATCGGACTTGCCGCGGTAATCATCGGCATGACGCTGTTCGGACGGCTGCGTTTCATGAAACCGACCACGGGCGTTATCTTCGGCATGATTATCTACAAGGCGTTTATCTCGCTTGCAATGCTTGTCGGACTGGAATCTAAGGACACAAACCTTGTTGTCGCGCTGCTCTTTATAGTAACTCTTGTTCTGAGCAGATACAAGGGCAAGGCGTAAGGAGGACGGAAAAATGCTTGAAATAAAAAACATTCACAAGAGCTTTAACCGCGGCACAGTAGACGAAAAGCTGCTTTTTGACGGCTTTTCCATGACGGTGGATAACGGCGAATTTGTTTCGGTTGTCGGCTCAAACGGCAGCGGAAAGACAACAATACTGAACATAATCTCGGGCAGTCTGCCGGCGGACAGCGGCACGGTCACGCTTGACGGCGCGGACATGACCAAAAAGCCCGCCCACAAAAGAGCCGCCGACATCGCACGCGTATTCCAGAATCCGGCAATGGGGACCTGCTCCAAAATGACGATTTTCGAGAACATGAGCCTTGCGGATAACAAGGCAAAGAGCTTTAACCTCACCTTTGGCTTAAACAAAAAAAGGCTCGGCTTTTACCGCGAAAGCCTTAGTGTCCTCGGCATGGGTCTTGAGGACAGAATGGACGCGGCGGCGGGAACGCTCTCCGGCGGACAAAGACAGGCTCTTGCGCTGATTATGGCAACGCTGTACACGCCAAAACTGCTGCTCCTTGACGAGCATACCGCGGCGCTTGACCCGCGCAGCGCTGACACCGTTATGCAGCTGACGAATAAGATTATAGAGGAAAAAAAGCTGACCGCGCTGATGGTAACGCACAATCTGCGCTATGCGGTTGATTACGGAACGCGCAGCATAATGATGCACGACGGCAAAATTATCATGGACTTCCGCGGCGAGGAAAAGAAATCAAAAACCATAGACGATTACCTTACACAGTTTAACGAGATTAGTATTGAGTGCGGAAACTAAAATACATTCTGCCCGCTTGATTTTTGTAAATCAAGCGGACTTTTTTATGCCGCTACACGCTTACTCGTCGCCTGTATTCGTTGGGAGAACACCCCGCAAATTTTTTAAACCTCTTTGAAAAATATACATAGTCACAGTAGCCGCACCGCAGCGCAATCTCCTGCATTGCAAGCCTTTTGCCGTATATATCAATCAAAAGCCTTGCCCTTCTCATGCGGATTTCGGTCAAAAATTTGGTCGGAGTTTTGCCTGTATGCTGCCTGAATTTTGCGCGAATATAATCCTCCGAATACCCGCTGCCGTTCAGAATTTCGCACAGATTCAGCCGCGTGTCAAAAGCGTTGTCGTTTATTTTATTTACTATTTCATGTATCGAAACGGCGACCTCATTTTCCTCAAAATCCACCCCTTGCATAAAAAGGCATACGAACGCCGTACACAGCGAATGAAGGAGCGAATCGTTTGCGTACCTGTTGCTGTAAATAATCTTTGCCATCGATATTCCGTTCTGCGCCGTAATGCTGCCGACCGAAACCGGCTCCTTGTTCAGCATAAGCTCATCAAAATCCCCGCCGATTGATATATTTTTAAATCCCCCCTCCGATACGGAGCCGTGGACAACCCCCGGCGGCACAAAAATCATCGTTCCGCGTTCAAAGGCATAGTTTTTCTCCGGCGTGTACAGATACCCGCTGCCGCTTATGTAGGTCATAATCTCGCCGAATTCGTGCTTGTGCGGCGGGTACTGTTTCACTCCGTCCGCCGTAATTCCTATCCTTATATTCAATGCCGTCACCCCTTTTGCTTTCCTATAAGAGCATTTTAACATAAATCTATCTTTTGTACAAGTATATATATAAATTTTTATACCCTTCAAGGTGTTTTTTGTGATAGAATACGGAAAAATACTACTTTAAGGAGAACTTATATGAACGGATTTATCGGTTTTGAAAAGGGTATGGGAATCGGCGGCTGGCTTACAAACTACAAAAGGTTTAACGTCCTTCCTCCGGAGCGGCGTATGCTGCTGACCGTGGGCGACTTTGAGCATTTTGACACATACATAACCGAGTCGGACGTCAAATATATCGCGTCACTCGGTATGGACCATATCCGTCTCGGCTTTGACCAGATTGTCATTGAGGAAAGCGCGTATGTATACCGTGAACACATCTTCGGACTTATTGAAAATTTCATAACGTGGTGCAGAAAATATAGCCTCAACATGGTGCTGAATCTTCACAAGGCGGTGGGGAACTACTGCGACATTCCCGAAACGCGTCAGCTGCTTGACGATGACGAGCTTCAGGAACGCTTTACCGCACTGTGGCGCGAGTTTGAAAAGCGTTTCTGCGGCTATCCCGAAGTCGCGTTCGAGCTGCTTAACGAAGTGAGGGACGTTGACCCCGAACAATGGAACACTCTTGCGGAAAAAACGGTTGACGAAATACGGAAGCTCAACACCGACCGCAAAATAATCCTCGGCAGCGTCTGTTGGAACAGCGTGGACACCTTGGAATCCCTCAAAATCTTTGATGACGAAAATATAATCTATACCTTCCATTATTATCTGCCGTTTAGCTTTACCCACCAGCAGGGAGTATTGCAGGCGGATCCGCTGTTCTACAACAGAAAGATGCCGTACCCCGGCGATGCCGAGCTGTACCGCGACTTTGAACGCGTGGTATACGGCAACAACGATTCTTACAAAGAATTTTCGGTAATCGACAGGCGTTTTATCCGCAGTACACTTTTGCCCGCACTCAAATTTAGGGAAAATCACCCCGATAAAATCCTGTGGTGCGGCGAGTTTGGCACGATACGCCACTGCAATATAAAATACCGCGAAAACTGGATGCGCGATGTTATTTCTGTTTTGAAGGAGTTTGACATTCCGTATTGCGTATGGAATTATTTGAGTACGCCGAATGACGGAAACCGTTTCAGCCTTGTGGACGATGACGAAAGAAAAATATTGAGCGAGAACATGGCGCGCATTATAAGGGGAGCTGCGGACTGATGAATTCTATAATCGTATGCGCCCTGTCCGCAAGCATTGTAATATCGGTCATGCGCAACCTGCTGTCAAAGTCGGTATCGGGGTTTTCGTTTGGTACGGCGGAATTTTTCGGCGTGCAGAGCGCCCTGTTTGCCGGCGGCTTTTTCTGCCTTTTAATCCCCGCGCTGACAAGCCGTGCGGGTCTGTCGGGTACAACCCTCATTTATTCGCTTGTATACGCGGCTTTGCTTATCGCGGCACAGTGGAATTATACGCTGGCGCTCAAAACCGGGAACATCTCCCTCTGCGCTACCGTATACTCCTTAGGCTTTGTTATTCCCGTGATTGCCGGGACGCTGCTTTTTCACGAATACCTGAATCTTAAAAAGGTAGTCGGAATAGCCGCCGCCGTTCTTGCGGTTATCGTTTCCGGAGCTAAAAGGACGCGCCCCGCGGACGGAAAAACGCATATTCTGCCCCTTCTGCTTAGTACCGCCGCGTCAGGCGGATTGGGAATCATACAAAAACTGTGGCAGCATTCGCAGTCGGGCAGCCAACTGCCGGCGTTTCTTGCGCTTGCCTTCTTGCTTGCCTGCTGCGCGTCATTTATATGCCGTCTTGCGGTCGGCGGCAGCCAAAAATGCAGCCTGCCGCCGCGCAGCAAGGTTTTTGCTCTTGCGACCGGCATATGCTTCGGCTGCTGTAATCTGTTAAACACGTTTCTTGCCGGACGGCTGAGCTGCGCATTTTTCTTTCCCGTTCAAAATGTCAGTGTTATAATTCTTTCATCGCTGACCGGGTTTGTCATCTTCCGCGAGAAATTCGGAAAAAGAGAGCTGTCCGTCCTTCTGCTTGGAATATGTGCCGTATTTTTAACACTGTAGACGTTTTGACCGCCCAAAAGCACAGCATCGTAAGGTATACATTCAAAAAAATTACTTTTTTTAATCATTAGGCATATCGTATTCGGCTTACATATATAAAAATTAAGCCGAAAAAAAATGAACCGAAACCCGTATCAAACAGGCTTCGGTCCATTTAATTCTGCAATTTCATCGACGTTTTAAACAGAGTACTTTTCCTTATACATCTTATACAACTCGTCAAACGAAACATCGCCGTGATCTCTCAAATTCTGCAAATATTCGTGCGTATCAAAGCTGTCCTCGGCAACCTGAATCAGACATACCGCAACATTGGAACAATGATCCGCTACCCTCTCGCAGTTGGTAATGAAATCGGAGAAAATAAATCCTGACTCAATCGTACATTCGCCGTTCTGGAGCCTTGTGATATGCCTTTGTTTAAGTTTGAACTTTATTCTGTCTATTACCTGCTCAAGCGGCTCAATCTTCTTCGCAAGCTCCAAATCCTCGTTCTCAAACGCGGTAACGGTGTTTGTCAGAATCTCGCGTATTGCGTTACTCAAAACGTCAACCTCGTGCCGCGCCTCCTTGGAAAACTCTATCTTCTTGGTGTGAACCTCCTCCGCCACGCCGAGTATATTCACCGCGTGATCCGAGATTCGCTCAAAATCGCCTATCGTATGCAAAAGCCGCGACACCTCGTGGCTGTCCTCAACAGACATACTCTTTCTTGACAGCTTTACAAGGTATGTGCCGAGCTTATCCTCGTAGTGGTCAACCATTTCCTCATCGCTGCGGATTTCCGTGCCGATTACCTCGTCAAAATCCGTCATAAGGTCAAGTGAGCGGCAAAGCGAGTTCTTTGCGATTTGTGCCATTCTGTGCGTCAAGTCCTTGCTCTGTGAAATCGCAACCGACGGCGTAAGCAAAAATCTTTCGTCCAAAAGCTCGGTTTCCTCCGTCTCGTTCTCCGATTTGATAATTACATAGGTAAACCTTTCAAACTGCTTGATGAACGGGAACAGCACAACCGTTGAGAACACGTTGAAACTCGTATGAATTACCGCGATTCCCGCCGCGTTTATCGGCTTTGTGAAGTCGAACATATCCGGTGTGATAAACGCCCTTAGTATATAGTACACTATAAGACAGACAACCGTACCCGAGATATTGAACACAAGATGCACGACACTTGCGCGCTTCGCGTCCTTAGTCGCGCCGATTGACGACAAAATCGAGGTCAGGCACGTTCCTATATTCTGACCCATTATCAGCGGCAGCGCCGCCGCACGTTTACAGACGCTCCGCAATCTGTTGAAGAATCCGGCGCAGGGCATTTTCGACGGTTTTATAGGGAACGATCTCCTTCGAGGAGTAGATCAGCGCCAGGTCGAGGTTCGCCGGGCTGCCGTTCTTCAACGTCTGTTTCTGCAACCGGTATGCCTCCTTGGTACGGCGTCGCAGCAAGTTGCGTTTGTTGGCCCGCTTGTGGAATTTCTTGGGCACGGAGAACAATACCTCGACCGAAGCTATCTCGTCGGCCTCGGCGAACCAGACGTAACGGAACGGATAGACGAAACCCGACTCGCCGCTCTCGAACAGGCGGCGGATCGCACCCAGCGTGCGCAACCGTTCGGCGCGGGGCAATGTACGGGACGGGATCATCGTATTCTCTCAATGGAGGCGGACGTACCGCCTCCGGTCGTTATTTCTTGTCGGCCGACGAACGGCGTGCGCGGCTCTTCTTAGCCAGCTTGTGCTGCTGCGAACGGATGAACTCCTCCTTCTGCTTGTCCTCGACGAACTGCGCCGCCTCGACCTCCTTGCCGGCGTGCACCTGGTCGATGTAGATGTCGATCGCCTTGACCATCGAAGGAGCTTCGGGCGTCGGGGCCTTGATCTTGACGGTCAGTCCCGCCTCGATGGCGCAGCGCAGCGTCGCCTCGCCGAAGGCGGCGATCGTCGGCAGTTCGTCGCCGAACTGCTCGATGAGCACCTTGACCTCCGAGGGAGAATAGATGCCCACCACGTCGTAGGAACGGATGTCGATCCCTTCGGGATCGGCCGCCACCGTGCGGGCGAGAATCACCGGATGGAACGAGAATTTGAGCTTGGCCATCGTCTCGGGCAGATCGGGCTTGTGCGGCTCGCTGAGCGTGAGCAGGAACTTCTCCTCCTTGTGCTTGATGAGCAGTTCGATCAAATTGGTGAACGAACCGTCGGCAAACGAAATTTTACGCTTGCGGTAGACGATGTATTTTTGCAGGTAGAGCGCCACGGCCTCCGTCTGGCAGATGTACTTCATCGTTTCGGGAACGGTGATACGCGCCTCCTCGCAAATACGGAAAAAGCTGTCGACGGTCGTGCGCGACGTGAAAATTACGGCCGTATGATCCAATATCTCGACCCGCTGCTGCCGGAACTCCTTGAGCGAAACGCCCGCAACCCGAATGAACGGATGATAATCGACGGTTATGCGCTGTCTGCGCGCCAATTCGAAGAAAGGAGACTTTTCGGGGATAGCCGGCTGCGGCTGAGAGACAAGAATTCGACTGACTTTCGTTACACTCATTCTTAACTGTGTTTTATCAACATGAGCACCGCAAATGCCACCGGTGCGATTTCGATGGTGCAAAGGTACAAAATCCAATGCAAATTCGTAATATTTTTTGCGACAAACAACGAATGAATCTCTCTGAGAAATAGCAATATAATCATCGCAGACAACCCGACTATCCCGCATAACCAGCCTGATCCTGAACCGATTGGACAGAGTGCATAAAGCAAAATGAACGGC
>URZD01000016.1 GCA_900552305.1 uncultured Eubacteriales bacterium | reverse complement strand
CTTCCCGCGTCAATCGCGATTGTGTCGCCGTTTTCGACAAACTCCGCCGCAATTTTGCCGACTTCGCTCTTTTGCTCACGAAAGCTGTCAACACGCTCGTTAAAGCTCTGATATGACACAGCGGACGGCTTTGTAATCGCGCCGCCGTGTACGCGCACAAGCTCGCCGCGCTTTTCAAGAAATAGAAGGTCTTTTCTTATTGTTTCTACCGATACGCCGAACTTTTCGGAAAGCATGGCGGTTGTAACCGCCGATTTTTCCTTAATAATTTTACAAATTTCGTTTTGTCTTGTATTCGCAAGCATTTCCAATCACCTCAAACAAAATCCAACTTTATGCAAGCTATTATAGCACTGCAAAAAATAATTGTCAATAGCGGGCGGGAAAAAATTTGTGGCAAAATAATATTTTTAACCGTTTGACATAAAAAGGATAATATGGTATCATAATTATAATAATGCCGTAAAAGCAAAGGGGGATTTTGCATGAGCTACAAATTTTTTGAAAACAAGGACTGCGAGTTTTATCCGTGTCACAAGGTAAGCGAGCAGAATTGTCTTTTTTGTTTTTGTCCGCTTTATAACCTTGACTGCGGCGGGAATTTTGACATAATAAGAAACAGCGCGGATAAGCCGATAAAGGATTGCAGCAACTGTATTCTCCCGCATATCGAAAGCGGCTATGACTATGTTATACAGCGGTTGCAGGCGGTGAACTGTGACGCGGAGGAACACTTGCGGAAAACTAAAAAGGATTGAGGGGATAGATTTGGCTACAACAGCGGAAACAGAAATTGCACAGCTGCGCAAGGAAATAGAAAAGCACAATTATAACTACTATGTGGCAGACAATCCGACAATATCGGACTATGACTACGATATGATGATGCAGCGGCTTATCAGGCTGGAGGAGGAGCATCCGGAACTTGCGGACGAGAACTCGCCGACGAAGCGTGTCGGCGGTGCGGTTTTGAAGGAGTTTGAACAGGTTACGCACGAAATTCAGATGCAAAGTCTCGGCGACGTTTTCTCCGAGGAAGAGCTGAAGGAGTTTGACGGCAGAGTTCGCGCAGCGGTTGACGAGGAGCCGGAGTACGTTGTGGAAATGAAGATTGACGGACTTTCGGTATCTCTTGAATACGAAAACGGCAGATTTATGCGCGGCTCGACCCGCGGCGACGGAAATGTCGGAGAGAACATTACGGAAAACCTGAAAACCGTAAAGTCGATACCTTTGGTAATTGAAAACGCGCCACGACACCTTGAGGTCAGGGGCGAGGTCTATATGCCCAAAAAGAGCTTTGCAAAGGTCAATGCGGAGAAGGAGGAAAACGGTGAAGCGGTTTTCGCCAATCCGCGCAACGCGGCGGCAGGCTCGCTCAGACAGCTTGACAGCAAAATCACGGCACGGCGCAGCCTTGATATATTTATATTCAATATTCAAAGCATAGAGGGCATGGAGTTTGAAACGCACCGCGAAGGACTTGACTGGCTTGAAAGCGTCGGCTTTCGCGTAAGTCCCACACGCGAGGTTGTACACTCTATAGAGGACGCGTACAGGGTAATCGAACGTATAGGTGAGGAGCGCAGCGGACTGCCGTTTGATATTGACGGCGCGGTGGTCAAGGTAAACAGCCTGAGGCTGCGCGAGGTACTCGGGTCGACTTCAAAGGTTCCAAAATGGGCGATTGCGTACAAATTCCCCGCGGAGCGGCAGGAAACGACCGTTGAGGACATTTTTGTACAGGTCGGGCGCACAGGGGTAATCACTCCGAACGCGCAGCTCACTCCGGTAAGGGTTGCCGGCTCGATGATAAGCCGCGCAACGCTCCACAACGAGGACTATATCCGCGAACGCGACATACGGATAGGTGACCGCGTTCTTATTCAGAAGGCGGGTGACATAATTCCGGAGGTTGCAAAGGTGCTTACCGAAAAGAGGACAGGCGCGGAGCGGGTTTTTGAGATGCCGAAGGTCTGCCCCGCATGCGGCGAGCCGCTGTTCCGCGAGGAGGGCGAGGCAGCGCTGCGATGCGTCAGCACGAACTGTCCCGCGCAGCGTATACGCAGTATCATACACTTTGTGTCGCGCGGCGCAATGGATATTGAAGGACTGGGCGAATCGGTCGTTGAGCAGCTTGTAAACGAAGGACTTGTAAGCAATACGGCGGATTTGTACTATCTGAAATATGAGGATATTGTGGGTCTGGAGCGGTTTGCGGACAAGTCGGCAAAAAATCTGATTGACGCGATTGATAAATCGCGGTCAAACCCGCTTGACAGGCTTATATGCGGTCTTGGAATACGTCTTATAGGCGCGCGGGGGGCAAAGGCGATAGCTAACCGTTTCGGAAACATGGACGCGGTGATGAACGCCTCTGCGGAGGACTTTATCCAAATTGACGATGTAGGCGAGAAAATGGCGGAAAGCGCTGCGCACTACTTTGCAGAGCCGGAGACTGTGACTCTGATCGAAAGAATGAAGGCGGCGGGCGTGAATATGACTGCGGAGCAGACTGCGGCGGGCGGAATCCTTGAAGGCAAAACCTTTGTGCTTACGGGAACGCTGCCGACCCTGAAACGCGGCGATGCTCAAAAGCTGATAGAGGAAAACGGTGGAAAGGTCTTGGGCAGCGTATCAAAAAAGACGGATTTTGTGGTTGCAGGCGAGGCGGCGGGCAGCAAGCTCGACAAGGCGCAGTCGCTCGGCGTTGCGGTGATTTCCGAAGGCGAGCTTTTGGAAATGCTGAACGGCTGAAATTAAAGAAAAGCGGTGCAATTTATCAAAATTGTTAAAAAGTGTATCAAATCTGTTATTGAAATAAACAGTCCGAAAAGCTATAATTTAAGAAAAATGTAAATATGCGAAAGGATGACGGATATGAAGGCAGTTTTGATAAATGATGATAAATCGCTCTCGTGGTCGGAGGTAGAAACTCCGAAAATTAAGAATGACGAGGTTTTGGTCGAGATACACGCGGCGGCGCTTAACCGTGCCGACCTTATGCAGCGTGACGGCGACTATCCGCCGCCACCGGGCTGTCCCGACTGGATGGGACTGGAAATTGCGGGTGTGATTGTTGAGATAGGCGACGGCGCAAAGCAAAAATCGGATTGGAAAATCGGCGACAAGGTATGCGCACTTCTCGGCGGCGGCGGATATGCCGAGTACGCAGCAGTAAAGTACGATATGCTCATGCCGATACCCAAAAACTGCAGTTTTGTTGAGGCTGCGGCAATTCCGGAGGCGTTTGCGACCGCGTACCTTAATCTGTTTATCGAAGGAAAAATTGAGAGCGGAAACACGCTTCTTATGCACGCGGGCGCAAGCGGACTTGCAAGCGTAATAATTCCTATGGCAAAGGCGTTCGGAATACGCGTGATAACTTCCGTGCTTACAACGGAGATTGCGAACTCAATCAAGCACCTCGGCGCGGACGTGGTCATTGATTTTTCAAAAGAGAAAACAGCGGACGTACTGAAAAAACAGCTTGAGGACGGACACCCGGTAGACGTTGCGATTGACTGTCTGGGCGGCGAGCATATGGGCGAGTGTCTGCCGTATATGTCGCACGGCGGAAGGTGGATAATGATTGCGGCTCTTGCCGGAGTTAAAACCGAAATTGACCTTAAAAACATATATGTAAGAAACGTACGCATAATAGGAAGTACACTAAGGTCAAGAACACCCGAAACGAAAGCAAAAATCCTGTCCGAGCTTGTGAAAAATGTATTCCCGAAAATCGAGCAGGGACTTATAAAGCCGACAATATACAAAACACTTCCGATTACGGAGACAGAGGCGGCTCATGCAATTTTACAGCGCGGCGAAAATGTAGGTAAGGTTGTTCTTACCGTTAAGTAAAAGCTATTTCTTGATAAACCTTGGCACAGGCTGTGTTTTGGCACGGTCTGTGCCTTTTTTGGTATGCTTGTACGCTGTGAGTCACGGCGGCTGACCGATAACTCAAAAATAATTTTTAAAAGTATTTACAATCCTTGCTTAAAATGGTATAATAGAATATAAATATACGGAAATTGAAGGGATGCGGAGAGCCGGAAAGTAAAATGTGTTGACGAATAACACGTATTATAAAATGATTTTGTGTATGTTAATTTTAAGGAAATATATTATATTTCTGCGGGTGCGAGTCTTGCCGCTGCCGCGGAAGGGGTGGAGGATGTTTTATGAAAAGTCTTGAAAAATTACAAAAGCTGTGCGGAATTTTTAAAGTGGTTACGCTGATTATAGCAATATTATCGTTTGTCGGCGTATATCTTAATGTTGTAGTCAGCGCAATACTGCTTATCTCGGGAAGATTTGGCATATTTGCTATGCTGCAGAGGTGGCTTGGAAGCAACGGCTATACATACGGAATAATGCCGTTTATTTCCGCGTCGGAGATAGCGCCGCGGCTGATTTCAAATATTATAAGCTGCGCAATAAACGGAGTTCTGTTCATTTCCGCAATGCGCTGCTTTTCGGCGGAGCTGGCGGACGGAACGCCTTTTTCGCACAGATTTGCAGATGAGGTCAGAACGCTGGGAATAAAAACAATCATTCTTCCGATTATCGGAGTTATTGTTTCGAGCATTGTCTACGTTTGTTTCGGAACGATTCCTGAAGTAAGCCTGTCAAACGGCGCTTCAACAGTTGTCGGCGTATGCCTTGTTCTGTTCTCGCTTGTCCTTCACTGCGGTGCGGAACAGATTGAACAAAACGGTAATATTTAATATTAGCCAAGCGGGGCGGAATGTTATGAAAAAAGTCTTTTATCTTTTGGCAGCAGTGCTGATTGCAGCTCTTTTAATTTTTCGCTGGTTTTACGGAGCGGAGCTCCTTGGCGATAACAGCGAAAATGTCGGTATTGGCAAGGAGCATGAAAACATTTACGATTCGTCTGAAAATTCGGACAGGGAAAACGCAATATTGAAAGGTGTGCGCGGGTACATTCAAACCAAACCGAAGTATAAAAGCAAGTATTATTCGGGCGGCTATCCCGATGACGGTTTCGGCGTTTGTACCGACGTGGTGGCGTTTGGAATGAAAAATGCGGGACTTGACCTCCGCGAGCTTGTAAACGCGGATATAGAAGAAAACGGAGCGGATTACGGTATTGATGTTCCCGATAAGAATATAGATTTTCGGCGGGTAAAAAATCTTAAAGTATATTTTGAGCATACTGCGGAAAGCCTTACGACCGACATAAACAAAACGGACGAGTGGCAGGGCGGAGATATTGTTGTGTTCAAAAACCATATCGGTGTTATTTCCGATAAGCGCAACAAACACGGCGTTCCGTATGTGATTCACCATATCAGACCGAATCAAAAGCATTACGAGGAGGACATTCTCAGAAAAAGACACGACATAGTCGGACACTTCAGAATAAAGCAGTAAAAGGTCAGCGGAAATTCTATATTTTTTGCTGACCTTTATCAAGTGGTGCATGAAAAATTTTTAAGGAAGGAGAAAACGGTTGTGGAATACATAAGAGTAACAAAAGAAAACATTGAAAAGGAACACATTTGCTGTGCGATTTCAAACAATAAGGATATACAGGTTTCGTCAAAAAAGGCGTGGCTTTCGGAGCGTTTTGATGACGGTCTTGTGTTTTATCGCGGTGCGGAGCGCGGCAAGTGTTTTATCGAGTACATCCCCGCGGAGAATGCGTGGGTTCCGATTTGCGCCGATAATTATATGTATATCAACTGTCTTTGGGTGTCGGGGTCGTTTAAGGGACACGGCTATTCCTCGGATTTGCTGAATTACTGTATTGACGACAGCAGACAAAAAGGAAAAATCGGGTTGTGTATTTTGTCATCTGCTAAAAAGCGCGGTTTTCTTGCAGATCCCAAATTTTTAACCTATAAGGGGTTTTCGGTTTGCGATGAAAGCGACAATGGCGTTCAGCTTTGGTATCTTCCGGTTGATACTGCTGCGGAAAAGCCGAAGTTTAAGGACTGCGCAAAGCATCCGCATATTGATGAAAACGGCTATGTTTTGTATTACACAAACCAGTGTCCGTTTACCGCAAAATATGTTCCCGTGATTGAAAATATCGCAAACGAGCGGGGGATTCCGTTCCGTTCCGTTCATATAACCGCAAAGGAGCAGGCACAGAACGCGCCAACGCCGACCACTACATTCACACTGTTTTCGGACGGCGAATATGTGACGAATGAAGTTCTTTCCGATAAAAAGTTTTTAAAGCTGACAGAGGTAAGAAAATAACGATCAAAAATACGGGGTTAAGCGCGGTATCATATGATGCCTGTGCGAGCTAAGCGGCATTTTTGCCGCCTTGGCGTTTTGCGTTTTTAGCGGATTGATATATTCCGATGAATGAGTATGATTGAGCCGCAAGGTGATAAGAATGGTCTGTTTGGATACACGACAGCCAAAAAACAGTTGCCGACCGAAAATAATTCAATATTCTTCATCTGCGCAAAAAAACACGGCAAAAAATACATTGTTTTTGCTTTTAAACCCTTGACACAGAGCAGATTTTACATTATACTAAAATAATGGATAGATTACTTAGTTGTTTTTGAAGGGAATGGTTTTAAATTGGCTAAAGATGAAAAAAAGCTGGTGGAAGAAATAACCTCCATGAGTGAGGATTTTACACAATGGTACACCGATATAATCAAAAAGGCAAAGCTCGCCGATTATTCAAATGTGCGCGGCTGCATGGTTATTCAGCCGTACGGCTATGCAATATGGGAGAATATTCAAAAAGGTCTTGACAGGCGTTTTAAAGAAACCGGTCACGAGAACGTATATATGCCCATGTTCATTCCGGAAAGTCTGCTCCAGAAGGAAAAGGATCATGTAGAAGGCTTTGCACCTGAGGTTGCATGGGTTACGCACGGCGGAACGGAGCCGCTGACGGAGCGTCTTTGTGTTCGTCCGACCTCGGAGACTCTGTTCTGCGACCATTACTCAAATATTATACATTCGTACAGAGATTTACCAAAGCTGTATAATCAGTGGTGCAGCGTTGTAAGGTGGGAAAAAACCACAAGACCGTTCCTGCGCACAATGGAATTTTTGTGGCAGGAGGGTCATACAGCTCATGCGACAGCGGAGGAGGCTGAGTCGGAAACCCTGCGTATGCTGAATGTGTATGCGGATTTCTGTGAAAAAGAGCTTGCTATCCCTGTTATAAAGGGCAGAAAGACCGATAAGGAAAAATTTGCGGGCGCTCATGCTACATACACAATCGAAAGCATGATGCACGACGGAAAAGCGTTACAGTCGGGAACAAGCCATAACTTCGGCGCTGGCTTTGCGCGCGCGTTCGGAATCCAGTACACCGCGGAGGACAACGAGCTGCATTACGTTCATCAGACGTCATGGGGTATGTCGACAAGAATCATCGGTGCGATAATCATGGTACACGGCGATGACGCAGGACTCAAGCTCCCGCCGCATATTGCGCCGATTCAGGCGGTTATCATTCCTGTTGCACAGCATAAAGAGGGAGTTTTGGAGCGTGCCGAGGCTCTTTGTAAGCAGCTTGCGGGCAAATTCAGAGTTAAACTTGACGCAAGCGACAAGTCGCCGGGCTGGAAGTTCAGCGAATATGAGATGAAGGGCGTTCCGCTCAGAATCGAAATCGGACCTAAGGATATAGAGAAGAATCAGGCGGTTTTGGTTTCCAGAACAACGCGCGAAAAATTCTTTGTATCGCTTGATAATATTGAAGAAGAAGTAGAAAAGCATCTTGAGCATATTCAGCAGGAGATGTTTGACGCGGCACTCAAAAACCGTGAGGAAAAGACGAGCGAAGCAAGAAGTTATGAGGAATTCTCGCAAATTATTGCCGAAAAGGGCGGTTTTGTAAAGGCTATGTGGTGCGGCGAGCTTGCCTGTGAGGAAAAGATAAAGGAGGACACGGGGGCAACCTCGCGTTGTATGCCGTTTGAGCAGGAGGAAATCTCCGACAAGTGCGTATGCTGCGGCAAACCCGCAAAGAAGCTCGTGTACTGGGGCAAGGCTTATTAAAAGGCGGCATTAACACATAAATCGGTGATATAAAGGAGGAGAATTGCTTGCTGGACGGATTTTATAAAGCGTTTTTGAATCAGCTGTATCTTATCAGACTTACTGATGTTATAGATATACTGATAGTTACCTATATAATTTACAAGGCATTGAAGTTTATACGCGACACGCGGACTGTGCAGCTGCTTAAGGGTATTATAATACTTATTGTTGTAATGCAGGTCAGCCGTGTGATAAATCTGCACACTGTTCATTATCTGCTGAGCAATGCCATGCAGCTCGGACTGATAGCAATTCTTATTGTTTTTCAGCCGGAGCTTAGGCGCGCTCTCGAACAGGTGGGCAGGAGTTCTATGGGGCAGTGGTTTAATTTTGACGAACAGCCCGACGATGCGGAAAAGGCGCGGGTTATCTCCGAGATAAAGGAAAGCTGCGCAAGTATGTCAAAGAGCCGTATCGGCGCATTGATTGTTATGGAGCGCGAAATTAAAATCGCCGACATTATCGGCACGGGAATAACCCTCAACGCCGATGTGTCGGCGGAGCTTTTGATTAACATATTTATACCTAAAACGCCGCTGCATGACGGCGCCGTGATTATACGCGACAACAAGATTGAGGCAGCAAGCTGCTTTTTGCCGCTTTCGCAGAATCCTAACGTAAGTAAGGAACTTGGTACGCGCCACCGTGCGGGTCTTGGTGTGTCGGAGGAATCGGACGCGATTGTTGTTATCGTTTCGGAGGAAACAGGAAGAATTTCCGTTGCGAGCGGCGGGGAGCTTTATGTCAATCTTTCGCCCGAAAATCTTGAAAAGTATCTTATGAAGAGCTTTGACGTGAATAAAAAGGACAGCAAATTCAAAAAAGGTCTGTTTGGGAGAAAGGAGAAGGTAAAATGAAAAATTTTCTCTCAAAAGATTCCGTGCTGAAGGTTATTTCCTTCATTGTCGCGGTACTTATTTGGATATATATTATTATTGTTGTCGACCCGCTGGTTGACGTTACTGTGCGCGATATTCCCGTTCGGTATGCAAACCGCTCCATGCTTGCGGATCAGGAGCTTTGTGTTCTTGAAAGCAGCGACAATATTGTCGAGCTGAAAATAAAGGGCAGCAGAAAGAAAATCGCAAATATCGACAACAAAAATGTTTATGCAACGGTTGACTTGGGAAACATAACAAAAACAGGCAGGTATTCCTTGCCTGTCAACATTTCCATTCCGTACGAATACAGCGAGATTGTATCAAAAAAGCCGTATAACATTGATGTGACAATAGATAAGCTTGTCCGTGAGGAAAGGAATATCGACATAAAAGCGGAGGGCGATACGGCAAACGGATATATTGCGGGAAAGCCGACTTCCGATGTCACAACGGCAGAGGTTGAAGGTCCGGCAAGCGTTGTTTCGGGAATAAAGAGTATAGGCGCGACCTTTAATTATGACGGCAGAGCCGCGGATATTAAGGAAACGGTCAAGGTTTATGCTCTTGATTCAAGCGGAAAACACATAGAGGACAAAATCAAGCTGAGTGTGGACGAGATTGAGATTGAGTGTCCCGTATACAAGGTGAAAACAGTGCCGGTTACCGTGGACTTTGGCGGTGACGTCAATACGGACGAATATAAAATAACCGTTCAGCCGTCCAATCTCTCGGTTTATGCCGACAACGATACCCTGGCTCAGCTGACGGAAATAAAGACCGAGCCTGTTGATTTTAACGTATTAAAGGAAAAAGGAACGGTTACCAGCGGAATAGCAGTACCGGAAGGGGTTTATCTCCGTGACGGAATAACCGAAATAACGGTTAAACTGGCTGAAAAGAATTAACGCGCGTGGTTTCGGAGGAGCTGCCGTTGAAAAGAATAGTTATTTCAAACATAAAAATGCCGGTCAGACACAGCGAGGACGAGGCTGTCTGTGCGGCGGTAAAAAGAGCGTCGGAGCTTGGCGCAATGGTTCTTGACCCTGTTATAGTTAAAAAGTCGGTTGACGCAAGAAAAAGAAACGAAATACACTTTGTGTATTCGTTTTCTTTTGTTTGCGAAAATATTGACAAGATTCGTGAAAGGGACGGCTTGCACATATGTGCGGAGGAGTCCGAGTTCACTCCGAAAAGCCTTTTAAACGGCAAAAAGCGTGACAAAAAGGAAAAAATAATTATTGCGGGAAGCGGACCGTGCGGGCTGTTTGCCGCCTTAACGCTTTCCGAGTGCGGAATGGAGCCGACAATAATCGAACGCGGGGACAATGTTGACGTAAGACACGAAAAAATAAGCCGTTTCTGGGACGGCGGCGCTCTTGACCCGAATACTAATGTTCAGTTCGGCGAGGGCGGTGCAGGTACGTTCTCGGACGGTAAACTTAATTCGAGGATAGGCGACCCGCTGCAAAAATATATACTCAAAACCTTTGTGCGCTACGGCGCGCCAAAGGAAATTCTGTATCAGTCAAAGCCGCATATAGGCACCGACCTGCTGCGCGGATGCGTTAAAAATATACGGAATGCAATAATCAAAAACGGCGGAACGGTGCGGTTTAATTCCTGTTTGACCGATATTTTTGTAAAAGACGGAAAAATTGAGGAAATAGAGGTAAACGGCTCGGAGCGCCTTGAATGTGACCGACTTATCGCGGCTCTCGGTCACAGTAGCCGCGACACTTATGAAATGCTCGAACGGCGCGGAGTTGCCATGATGCAAAAGCCGTTTGCTGCGGGAGTGAGAATCGAGCATACGCGCGAGTTTATCAATCACGCGCAATACGGAGCCGCAGCGGCACGTGACGCGGAGTTTTTGCCGACGGCGGACTACCGCTTAGCATACAACGACGAAAGCCGCAGCTGCTATTCGTTCTGTATGTGTCCCGGAGGAGTGGTTGTGAATGCCTCGTCAGAGCCGGAACAGCTGACGGTAAACGGAATGAGCTATCACAGCCGAATGGAAAGAAACTCCAACAGCGCTCTTGCCGTAACAGTGCGCCCCGAGGATTTCGGCGGGGATTCACCCCTTGCGGGAGTGGAGTTTCAGCGCAAATACGAATCGCTTGCATATCGGGCGGCTTGCGGCAAAGCTCCCGTGCAGCTTGCACGGGATTTTTTGAATAATAAGTGTTCCTCCGGGTTTGACGGAGTTTATTCGTCATTTACGGGTGAAACAGAGTTCGCGGAGTTGCGCGGCTGCCTGCCGGGGTTTATAACCGATACGCTTTGCGACGGGCTTAAATATTTTGACAGAAAAATAAATGGGTTTTCAAGCGGCGGAGCAGTGCTGACGGGGATTGAAATGCGAACGTCCGCACCTGTTCGGATTATCCGTGACGAAAACTTTGAAAGTATAAAAGTAAAGGGACTTATTCCCGCGGGGGAAGGCGCGGGATACGCAGGGGGAATAATGAGCGCGGCGGTTGACGGAGTGAAGGCTGCGGCGGCATTACTGCGCGGGGTCTGAAATTAAAAAGGAGTGTAAACATGGGAAGACTTTTTGGAACTGACGGTGTACGCGGAGTGGCTAACTCCGAGCTTACGCCTGAGCTGGCATTTAAAATCGGGAGAGCGGGCGCGTATGTATTGACAAGTGACGCGCACAAGCCGAAAATACTGGTCGGAAGGGATACAAGAATTTCCGGGGAAATGCTTGAAAGCGCATTGATTGCCGGAATATGCAGTGTTGGCGCGCAGGCGGTTTGCGTAGGAGTGATTCCGACACCCGCAATAGCGTATCTTGTAAGGACGCAGGGGTTTGACGCGGGCGTTATGATTTCCGCATCGCACAACCCGTTTGAACACAACGGAATAAAGTATTTCAACAGCGAAGGCTATAAATTGAGCGATGAAATCGAGGAACGCATAGAGGCGATTATTCTTGATAATGCGGAAGAAATATCCAGACCTACACATGAAAACGTGGGACGTATTTCGCACGACAGCACTCTTTGCGAGAAGTATATAAAATTTGCCGCGTCGACGGCGGAAGTAAAACTTGACGGGATGAAAATTGCGATAGACTGTGCAAACGGCGCGTCATCCGTGACGGCGCAAAAAGCACTTGAAATTCTCGGCGCGGAAGTAAGCGTAATAAACAATTCCCCGGACGGCATAAACATCAATGCAGATTGCGGCTCAACGCATATCGAGGGACTGATGCGCTATGTGACGGAGGTCGGCGCGGATATGGGTCTTGCCTTTGACGGTGATGCGGACAGAGTTCTTGCGGTTTCCGAAAAGGGCGAATATGTTGACGGTGATAAAATTATGGCAATCTGCGCACTTGACCTGAAGGCGCGCGGCAAGCTCAAAAAGAACACAATCGTTGCAACCGTAATGAGCAATCTGGGACTTTTCGTTATGGGCAGAGAAAAGGGACTGAACATAGAAAAGACAAAGGTCGGCGACAGGTATGTGCTTGAAGAAATGCTGAAGTCCGACTATTCGATAGGCGGCGAGCAGTCGGGACACGTAATACTGCTCGAACACAACACCACAGGCGACGGCCTTGTTACCGGCATACAGCTTGCATCCGCTGTCAAAAAGAGCGGCAAAACGCTCTCCGAGCTTGCGGGAGTAATGGACGTTTATCCGCAGGTACTTATAAATGCAAAGGTAAAGACCGAGAACAAGGAACTCTACACAGAGGATGCGGAAATCATGGCGGAAATCGAAAAAATAGAGGCGGAGTTTGCGAATAACGGCAGAGTTCTTATCCGCCCGTCCGGAACAGAGCCGCTTGTACGCGTTATGATTGAGGGCAAGGACGAGAACATCATTCGCGCACGCGCCGAGGCTCTTGCGGATTTGATAGTGAAAAAGCTCGGCTGATTTTTATAAAAATTTGCGGTGCAGCAAAATGATTTTGTTTTGCTGTACCGTTTTTTGCGTTAAAACAACAATATTTATACATATAAAAAGCAATGAAAACACCTTGACACGGCGTACTTCATTTAATAAAATATTACCAAAGGACAGCGTCCAAAATGAGAAAAGCGATGTATAAAGAGAATTTAAAGTTTTTGGAAAATGAATACTGATACGGCGGAATAGTACATATCGGAAAAAAGCTTCCTGTTTCGGAAAAGTCCGATATAACGATAGACCTGATAAGCGGAAAGGACGCAAGCGACCAGTATTCGCCGTTGTTTATCTCAAATAAAGGCAGATATATACATTCGGAGAAACCGTTTGTGATTACCTTCCGAAACGGAGAAATACATATTGAAGGAATCGGCGAAATAACCGTTGCGGATGGCTTTTTACTGTCTGTCGCACAAAAATCGAGCTATAAAGACAAAACTCAAAGCAGCCGAAAGCTGTTCTTCTAGTAATCTATAAGACCCTCGCGGCGCATTTTTGAAAGCTCGCCCGACAGCGCGCTGCGCTCAACACCGAGATATTCCGCAAGGCGGCTTTGCGAAAATGGGATTGTAAAGCTGCTGCTTTGATTTATTGCTGCCTGTTCGGAAAGGTATGACAAAATTCGTTCGCGAATCAGCCGCGAAGAAATGTGTATCATTCGGGTTGAGAGATTTATATTCTTCATTGAGGATATTCTAAGCAGATTAAGCGTAATTTGATTCAGCGAATCCTTTGCGGCACACTTTGCAAGAAGTGCGGCGGAGTTTATAAAAAGAACATCCGTTTCGGAATCCGCAACAGCGTCGCAAAGCAGCTCCCGTGCGGGAGTAAGCGAATACGCCTCGGCGAACAGCTGCCCCGGAGCTATATGACCGAATATTCCGCTTCCGCCGTGATAGTAGTTTACGGTTATGTTTACGCCGCCCGAAAGGACAATCCCCAAATCCGTAACCTTTTCTCCGGCGTGATATATAATTTCGTTTTTTGAAAAACGCTTTTCATACGCGCCGACAGTGCGTAACAGCTCGCGGATTTCCGTTTCGGAAACGCCACAAAAAATCTCACTATCAGTTAAAAGTTTAAAATTCATAAATTCACTTCCCGTTTTATGTTTTCCGCAGCGGAAAAATAATATGTAAAAAGCCCTTCCGCATTATACGAAAAGGCTTTTGTTTCTGCTTGTCTGTCAGACAAAGCGATTATTTATTTTGCTTTCTTTTCCTTCAGCTTCAACTAATTCTACTAGTTCAGATTTGATAATATTTTGAACAGATCTTTTAGAAATTCTTTTTCCTCTTGAACTAAGAAATAATGCATTATAGTCCTTATTGCTTTTATCTAGTTTTGGACGTATTTTTATATAAGCGTTTATAGCTTCGCAAACAGCACTATTAAGATATATAATTCTTTGCTTATTTCCTTTTCCAGTAACCTTTAATGTTTGTTCGCTATTATCTATTTTTAAGTCAGACAAATTAATTCCTACTAATTCTGAAAGCCTTAAACTGCAATTTAAAAACAAACATGTTATTGCATAATTTCTTATTTTATATCTTGTAAAATATATAATAAGAAAGAACTTTTAAATTAGTAAAAAAGTATCTTGAAAATTATTTTCAAGATACTTTTTTAACAATAAAATGAATTTTATCTAATTTCTTCATCTCTTTTAACTTGATTTTGAGCTAAATTATAAAGAGGTAATCCTATTAAAGTTACTATTATACCTCCTAAAGAGATTAAAGTATTTTCCATACCTGCAAATAAGAGTTGATTAATTACAACAAATAATCCACCAGCAATAGCTATAATAGGAATGACTGGATATAGAGGTACTTTATATGGTCTAGGTAAATTAGGTTGTTTTTGTCTAAGTAAAATTACACCAATAAAAGTTAAAACATAAAAAGACCAAACTACAAACATGGATAAGTCTGTTAGTAAGTTGAACTGTCCAGATAAAGCATATAACATAGCTATAATACCCATGATTATTGTTGCAGTAGAAGGGACACCACTTTTATTTAATTTAGAATAATATTTATATCCAGGAATAGATTTTTGTAGACCTAAAGTATAGAGAATTCTAGGCCCTGTAAGTAAATAACCATTTATACAACCGAATACAGAAATCAATATACCAATAGTGATTATTTTACCACCCATAGGGCCAAATATAACTTCTGCTACAGCTGAAGCAGGAGAAGCATAGTTTGCCAATTCGTTGGCAGGAAGTACCCATAAATAAGCTATATTTATAATTATATAAACAGCCATAACAAAAGTTAATCCACCAACAATGGCAGTAGGTAAGTCTTTCCCTGGATTTTTCATTTCACCAGCTAAAGCACCAACATTTATCCACCCATCATAAGCAAATAATATGGCTATAAGAAGTTGTCCGATAACAGAACCAGTAGATATACCAGGGCCAACTAATGGAGAAGTTAAGGAATTTGTTCCACCTCCGTTTATAAAGCCGAATACTATTATTAAAATAAGTGGAATTAATTTACATATAGTTGCCACAGTTTGTATAAGGCCGGATGTTTTAGAACTTATAGTATTTAAAATACTAATAAGTAAAATAGTTCCTAAAGTTATTGGTACTACAAGTGATTCGTTACCAATTAGTGTTGCACTTTGACTACCAAACATAACAGCAAGAGCTGCTATGGAAGCAGGGAAAAATAAAACACATTGCATCCAACCAGTCAAAACACCTAATTTTTTACCGTAAATTTCTTCAATATAAACCATCATACCACCAGTTTTAGGTATGGCAGCAGAAACTTCTGCAGCGGTTAAACCAGCAGTTATAGTAATTATACCGGCAACTACCCAAGCTATCATACCAAGACCGGGAGCTCCACCTGTTAAAGAGTAGACAGCTTGAGGTTTGAAAAATACTCCACCACCTATAACCATACCTATAACTGTAGATAAGGCAGGTGCAAGACCTAAATTTTTTTGTAAATTTTGATTCATAATTTATATATCCTTTCCAATAATATTTTGTCCAATAATATTTTGCAAATTTATAATTATAAATATGGTGTATTGAAATTTTACTTATTTATTAATATTTGTAAAAAGGAATTTTTTATGTACTTTATGTAAAGACATAAAAAAAGAGCTTCTTGATTTTCAAGAAACTCTTTTTGATTAAGCCGTTTTATCTAAATTATCATTTTCTTTAGCAACTTGTTTTTGAGCTAGATTGTAAATTGGAAGCCCAATTAAAGTTATTACAACTCCACCTAAAGATATTAATGTGTTTGTCATACCTGCAAATAATAATTGATTTAATACAACGAATGATCCACCTAATATAGCTGTAATTGGTATTATAGGATAAAGTGGAACTTTATAAGGTCTGTGTAAGTTTGGTTGAGTTTTTCTAAGTTTTATAACACCTACAAATGTTAAGACATAGAATGACCATACAGCAAACATTGATAAATCACTTAATAAGTTGAATTGTCCAGATAATGCATATAAAGAAGCAAGTATACCCATTATTAAAGTAGCATTAGCAGGAACATCATTTTTATTTAAAGAACCTATTGCTTTATATCCTAGTATAGATTTTTGTTGTCCTAAAGTATAAAGAACTCTAGGTCCAGTTAATAAGTAACCATTAACACAACCAAATACAGATATTAATATACCTACAGTAACGACTTTACCACCTATTTGACCGAATATAACTTCTGCAACAGCTGAAGCAGGGTTAGCAAAATTAGCTATTTGATCAGCAGGTAATACCCATAAATAAGCTAAGTTTATAGCTATATAAACAGCCATAGTTATTGATAGACCACCAACTATTGCCTTTGGAAGGTCTTTTCCTGGGTCTTTCATTTCACCAGCTAAAGCACCAACATTTATCCATCCATCATAAGCAAATAATATAGCTATTAATACTTGTCCTATTATAGACATTGGAGATAAATTTTCAGCAACAATAGGTGTGAATATTGAGTTATTACCATTTCCTTTTATAAAACCAAATACTACTATTATAAATAAAGGCACTAATTTAGCAATTGTAGAAATAGTTTGTATCATACCAGAAGTTTTAGAACCTAATGTATTAAGGAAACATATAAATAATATTGTAACTATTGTTATTGGTATAATAAGATTTTCATTTAAGCCAAGTAATAAGCAAGTTTGATTACCAAACATAACTGCTATGGCAGCTATAGTAGCAGGGAAGAATAATACTGATTGCATCCAACCTGTTAACATACCTAATTTTTTACCATAAATTTCTTCGATATAAACCATCATACCACCAGTTTTAGGTATAGCAGCAGAAACTTCTGCAGCAGTTAACCCAGCAGTTATTGTAAGTACACCAGCTATAAACCAAGCTATCATACCAAGTCCTGGTGCTCCACCTGTTAATGTGTAAACAGCTTGAGGTTTAAAGAATACTCCACCACCTATAACCATACCGATAACAGTAGATAGGGCAGCAGAAAGTCCTAAGCTTTTTTGTAATTTTTGACTCATAATTAGATATCCTTTCCAATATATTTTAAATTTGTTTATTTTTAATATTTGTAAGAAAGATATATTTTATGTATTTCATTTCCTTTGAAAGATATACATAAAATATATTTTATATATATAAAAATATTAATATAACTTTAGAAAAAAAAGTTTCTTGATTTCAAGAAACTTTTATATTGAATTAAGCAGTTTTTTTCTCGGTTGAATTAGATCCTTCTTCTTTAGCAACTTGTTTTTGAGCTAGATTGTAAAGAGGAAGTCCTATTAAAGTAACTACAACACCAGCTAAAGATATTATTGTATTTGTCATACCAGCAAATAATAATTGGTTTAATACAACGAATAATCCACCAGCTATTGCTATACATGGTATTACTGGGTACATAGGAACTTTATAAGGTCTGTATAAATCTGGTTGAGATTTTCTAAGTTTTATAACACCTATAAATGTTAATACGTAGAATGACCATATAGCAAACATTGATAAATCTGTTAATAAATCGAATTGTCCAGATAATGCATATAAAGAAGCAAGTACTGCCATTATTAAAGTAGCATTTGCAGGAACATTGTTTTTATTTAATACACTTATTGTTTTATATCCTGGTATAGATTTTTGTTGTCCTAAAGTGTAAAGAACTCTAGGTCCAGTTAATAAGTAACCATTTGCACATCCAAATACAGATATTAATATACCAGCAGTTACTATTTTACCACCCATATCACCGAATAATTTAGCAGCAATAGCAGCAGCTGGGTTAGCAACAGTTAATTCGTTAGCAGGT
>URZD01000015.1 GCA_900552305.1 uncultured Eubacteriales bacterium | reverse complement strand
AGGACGGAAAGAATCCGCAGCAGATGTGGGTTTGTACCGGCGAGTCGCTTGACCTGTTCACAGATATATATGCGGATATTGTGAATTACAAGCTGCCGAGCTATCGCGAGGAAAAAGGTATAGAGGAGCCGGTTGACCTGAAAATTTTGTCAACGGGCGACCCAAAGGCTCCGATGCTGCTTGTAAATATGTACGACCGAGGCTACGGCTATTGCGAGAGTATGTTTAAAAAGGCAACCTATCAGCACCATGAGGGACTTTACTGCGGTATCGGTACGGCGATAGACTATTGCCGCGAGAATCCGAAGTTTGTCGCAAGAGTGGGAAGATATTCCGTAAAGGAAAACAATATCGTGCTTTCCGATAACTACGGCAGAGGCGGCGAAAAAAGCTATTCGTGGGCGCAGGGCAAGCCTGCGGTTTCGATTGCGGTTTCCGCAACGGTACAGAAAAACGGCTATCCGATTGTTCTGGTCGGCACATCCAATGCAGACGAGGGCGGCAACGGTACGATATACCGCTCGCTTGACTGGGGTAAAACATGGGAGAAAACCGAGGGCGCGGTATGTAACGTAAACGATACGACATTCGAAACAGCATACAGAAACAATTTCCTGGTTGCGGACACGGTTGACGGCAAAACCTTCTACTACTGCGAAAACAAGGACTTTTATGTATCGCATGACTACGGCGCAACATGGAACGTGGTCGGCACCCTTCAGGACAGCGGTTGGCCCGACCTCCATGCGGTTCCGGGAAAAGAAGGCTGGCTCTATATGAGCCGCAACGGTTCTATGTTTCGGTCAACAAACGGCGGCGCAACATGGGAGAAAATAACCACGTTGGAAATGACGAAATATTTAAGCTTCGGCAAAGGCAAGCCCGGCGGTGAAAACCCCGCGCTGTATGCTCTCGGACGAAAGGACGGCGTGTACGGTCTTTGGCTGAGCGACGACATGGGCGAAACCTTCCGCCGCGTGGATGACGCAAGTAAAAACTACTTCATGTACGAGGATACACAGCTTGCGGGCGATATGGGCGTTTACGGACGCGTGTTCGTCAGTCTGAGCGGTTCGGGCGTAATTTACTTCCAGAAAACGGACATTGATAATACCGCGCCGATAATTACGCTTGACAATACAAGCAGCGCAGCGGAGTACGGCGTTGATTATGCAGTGTCCGAGCCGGTAGTAAAAGTCAGCGGCGCTTTGAACGAACCGGGGGAGGTCAGAATAAATAATATGCCTGCTGCGGTGGGCGATGATTTCAAATTTTCGCTTGATATTACGTTAAAAGAAGGCGAAAACGATATTCTTATCGAGGCGGCGGACGCAAACGGCAACAAGTCCGAATCAAAGCGTCTTAGCGTGCGATATATTCCGGGTTTCCTTGGAATGGAGATTGACGGAAAGCATGAGCTTTTTACAAATAAAGACTCGGTCGAGATTAGCGGCAAGGTCTCGGAGCCGGCGACAATCTGTATAAACGGTGTTGAAATGGCAAAGACGGATGCGGAGAACTCGTTTAAAATAAGCTATACGCTGACTCAGGCAGAGCAAACGCTTAGCATTACGGCAAAAACCGAAAGCGGAAGAACATCGCGTGAGGAATCGTTTGTTGTGCATAAAGACAACACACCGCCGACGGCGAATATTGAAATTCCCGATACGGCAATGGAAAGACGTATATTCAACTTTGGCGGCACGCTTTCGGAAAAAGGCGAGATTCGCATAAACGACCTTGACGTGAGGGTTGACGATGATTTGAGCTTTTCGACAATCGTACTTCTTGACAGTGCGGAAACTCAGGTCAAGGTTCAGTGCAAGGACATAGCCGGCAACGTCAGCAAGCCTGTTTATTACAGTATAAAACGTGATATGTCAAAGGCTGTTGATAAAACAAAGCTGACAATTCCGTACAGGTCGCAGGAGTTTGTCTTTGACGGCGATGTCTCGGAATGGGATTTGACATATGAAATGGATGAGCCGTATTTCGGCGACGTAAACAACACCTGTTACTTCAATTATATGTGGGATGAGGAAAATCTGTATGTCGGTGTAAAGGTTTATGATAAGGTACATTATACAGATAACCTCACCAATTACAACAATGACGGCATAGAGGTGTATATAGACGGTAACAACACAAAGGGTGACAAATACGATAATAACTGCGGTCAGTTTATCATTGTCGCGGACAACAAATCGGTTTACTCACCGATGAAGCTTACCGACTACGGATATACAATGGAAATCAAAATCCCGTGGTCAAACGTAAGAATCGAGCCTAAGGCGGGTCACCTTGTCGGACTTGACATCAATAATATCAACAATGACGGCGAGCTGACAAACAATGACCGCGGCGGCGTTATCGGCTTTAACGGAACTATTAATAACTGGCAGTATCCAAAGCCGTGGACAACATATGAGCTGGTAAAATAACGGCAGGAAAGGAAGGACAATATCGATGAAAAATAAATTTAAAAGGATAGCTTGCCTTGCAGCGGCGGCTATGCTTGTCGGCGCCTTTTCAACCGCGGCGAATTGTTTCGCCGCGGACGGCGGGGACGATGCGGAAATCTTTACGTATATGGATTTTATCGATGAAAAAGGCGAGCCGATAGGCAAGGATTGCGCAGACGTATGGGGTACATATGCCTCGGACGGCACAAAAACCTTTGCGGCGGAGACCGGAAACACAGACTTTGAAGAAAAAGCGGTGAAATTTGATGTGGCGCGTGCGGATAAAAACGGTAAAATAGCGCTTAATTCAGGTCAGAGCATTGACCCGATAGCAAAAAATGACCTTGAAAACGCAAGGGTCAGAATGAGAATACTTGTTGACCGCGCCAACAGGGCGGCAAACCTGCCCAATAAAATAGAGGCGGATATAAGCGGCGACAGCGGCAGCAGCACAATTTCCGAAGCCGTTCCGAGGTCGGAAATCCCGCTCGGCGAGTGGCATGATATGGAGATTGTCCTCAATCCGGACGCGGATTCTCTTGATGACATGATGTCAATCGACCGAATCGCGCTTAAACTTCCAAATCAGCTGTCGGTAAGCATGTACAGCGTGTATATCTCAAAGCTGCAAATTGTGTATGAGCATAAAAGCTATATCGAGACAAATATCTCTACCGATGAGGACGCAATCGTTATAAGCTGGAACACAAATATCGAGGACGGTCTGTACAAGGTATTCTGCAACGGCGCGGAAATCGGCGAGACTGCGGACACATTTTTCCGTTATATCCCGCGTGATTACGGAACGAACTTTAAATTCACGGTTGAAGGCTATGACGCAAGCGGCGAGCTTTTGACAACAAGTGCGGAAAAAAGTATTTTCCTTTATTCGCCGGACAGAGAGGTCGCGTTTAATATCTTGGGCGAGGACGGAAAGTATACCTCGGAAATCAAGCCGCATAACACCCAAGGTCAGTCGCCGACAGGTATAGTTGATGAGGGCGTTTGGTGGGTGTACGCGGACGGCACGACCGAAATCGGAAATTCGCCGACAGGCGGCAGCAGTATGCGCTATGTAGTCGATAAATCAAAAAGCCAGCCGGGCGGAAAGTTCCAGCTTAGAGTAGGCTTTAAGGAAAACAAGGACTTCTCTGTATGGGATAACGGCTACTTTGAATTTTTGATTTATCCCGAAAGCGAATTTGAGGACGATTTTAACTGGAACATAATGTTTCACGGAAACAAGGTTGCAATGAACAAAAGTATTTCGGGTCTTAACGTGGGCGAATGGAATTATATACGTCTGCCTTTAAACGATTTTTCGGGCATTGAGTCGGTTAAGCAAATAGGCGCGGAAAGAATACAGATAGACTTTCCGACAAATTTAAAAGCGGAGCCGATGTCGTTTAAAATTGCGAATATGTGTATTACCGTCCCGAGAAAGACAACAACCGCAAGTATTGTCGGAAACGGCATTGACGGAACGGGCAGAACATACACGGACGTAAGTTTTACAAGATCGATGGACGCGGCGACGGTTATGCCGTACAGCTTTAAAATTGACGGTTTTAACGCGACCGAGGTGTCAAAAACAAGCGATACCGATTACCGCATATATTTTGACAAGGCGTTTGAATTTCCGATGAACTACACACTTGAAATCGAGGCGGACGGCATACGCGACGCGGAGCAGAGACGGCTTGACGACCAAACGCTCAGCTTTACGACAAGCACATTTTGTCCGGACGTTGTTGTGAATGACGCAAGCGTTGACAAGGCGGATATTGCAAACGGAAACGTTAAATGCAGCGCAAGCCTTACCGCGATTTTCAAAGGCGACCGCGCGGCGGTAAGAGGAAAGGTTTTAATCGCCGCGGCAAAGAATGACAGGGTAATAGCCACGGCGGAGTCGGAGCCTTTCGAGGCGGCGGTCGGCGGCAGTGTGCGTCTTAATGCGGAGCTTAGAGCAGAGGAACTGAAGAATGCGGCGGACTGCCAAATCAGTTTGTATTTTATAAGCGATGACGGAAACGAGAGACCTCTTTGCGCTTATGAAAATAAATAAAAATTTTTCAAGGAGGAAGAAAAAATGAAAAAAGGGAAAAGGATAGCAAGTGTTGTTTTGGTGTTGGCAATGCTGCTGTCGATGTTTACGGTTGTCAATGCGGCGGAAACAACGCTTGAGCCTGTTACCTACAGATGCTTCCTGTATAACAGCGGCAGCATTAACTCAGGTAGTCTTGGAAACGAATATCCCAATCTTGCAAGATTGCAAAATGCCAATGGTATAACAAAGCTTGAATCTAAAACATGGTGGGGCGAAGGCAAGCTGCCTAATGACAGCGGCGACAGCGGTATGAAGTTTGAAATTAAAGCGGCAAGTTACGGCAATGAGGAATTGATGCTTAACGCTATAACAACACTTAATCCGGAATATCAGCCGCTCCCGATGTTTGCATATGATAACGCAAGAGTAGAAATTGATGTATGGTCAACGGCGAAAGACCCGGCAAACTATCCGACAGGTATGGGAATGCAGATATCAGGCGGCGGTGCGGCAAACGCTTGGCCGTCAGTTAAAACAAGCTATGATTGGAAGCCTGAAGCATGGAATCGCTATAGCATACCGCTGAAGGAACTTCTGAAGGAAGCTGGAGTAAGTAAAGACCGCAATGACGCGAAGGCTTTCAGGTACCGTGTATTTATGCCTGCAACAGTCACAGAGGATTTTGATATTTATTTCCGTAACTTTAAGGTTGTTTATGACCCGAGCATAAACGTAAATGCTTTGGCGTCCGTAAGCGGTAAAAAGGTTACATTGACCTATGAGCCATACGGCGGAATTACCGCTGACAGCTATGACATTTACCGTGACGGCAAGCCGGTTGCGGAAAATGTTACGGAAACAGCATATATTGACGCGACTACCGCGGCAAACACAGAGTACACATATACCGTAAATGCTAAGCTGAATGGTGAAGTTGTTGCAACAAGCGAGACAACGGTTACAACAAGCCGCAGCAGCGTGGTTGTAAATACATATATAGGTGCAGGAGGTCCTACAAACAGGATTATAAGCGGAGGAGACCAGGAGTATGACGGCGGAAATGCCTATGCTATGGGTATTATGAACGATGGCGGCGCTCATGTAAACAGCGATACAAGTGTTGTGGAGTTTAAGGAGCCGTGGGGTATATCTTCACAAATGGTATTAACTGCAGAAGAAAAAGCAAGTCTTGGCAGCGGAGTAGGATACGGTATGCACATAAAGCCGAACGCAATGGCAGGCAACGCGACAATGCGCATGGAGATCAATAACAAGAGAAAAACAAAAAAGAATGATAACGGTAGCTGGAGTTCGGAGGGCATGGTGCCGTATACGGACTTTATGACGCTTCCGACCGACAAATGGGATTCCGCATACCTCACATTTGAGGTTTGGGACAGTGCGGGCAACTATCCGACGTCGGTTGCTATGCCCATTGAAGGACAAGATAGCGCCGGAGAGACAAAGATGTCGTCAGATAAGGTTGTTCAGGTTACAACCGAATACAAGACAGGAAAGTGGAATCATGTAGAAATCCCGCTCAGCGCTTTTATGAGCAAGCGTGAAAAAGCGTCTTTCCCAAGAGTAAATTTCTTCTTTGGCGGACACAACAATGATAATGCGGAATCTAACTTCTTTATCAGAAATGTTAAGATATGCTATGCGTCGGGTGTAGAGGTTTCGACAACCGCGGCGTTTAACAAGGTTACGCTTAATCTTGCTCCGTACGATGTTGAACCTGAAAGCTACACAATTTACCGAGGCGGTGAAAAAATTGCCGAGGGTGTGACCGGTGCGACATATACCGATACAGTTAACGGAATAGGCAGCTATGACTATACGGTTGAGGTAATAGCAGACGGTGACGCTGTTGCGGAAGGCAAAGCAAGCGTTATGGTTTATCCGTTTAACCGCGAAAAAGACAGTGAAATGGCAGATTTTTTAAGCAAGGACGGAAACAGCAGCTTTGATAATATAGCGTTTACATATGACGTTGCCACACCCTCAATAGCGGATTTTGCACCGCAGACAGGCGGCTTTTCATGGAAGTGGAATTATGATATTAATAATGAAAAACTTACAAATATAACAGCTGCTGACCTTGCACAGCAGTATCGTTTTGCAGCAGACAGTAAGATTGCGATTCAGCCGGGACAGAATCTTGAACTCATGATTTACACCGATGCGGAGAGCAAGGATAAACTGCCTAAGGGAATATCTGTATTCTATAACAATGATGAAAACTCATACGGCATCTGTGATTTGAAGGACAGAATAGAGCTTGGCAAGTGGAACTATATAAGCATACCGGCAAGCAAGCTGGGTGTGACGGAAGACGATATTGACGGACGTATTATAAACCGTATTGAAATTTTATCCGATTCGCTTGCGGGCGCGGAAAAATCCTTCAATGTTTATGTAGCAAACATGGGTATTTCGCAGGAGGATTTATCTGTTACTGCAAACATATCTGACAGTGAGATTATTGTTAATTGCAGCTCGACCGTGGACGGAAGCTATAAGCTCTTTAAAAACAATAGTGAAACACCATTGTTTGAAAGAACTCAGTCAGAGTTTGATGTTAACGGCAGCTACATTGAGACAATAACCGAATACGGTGTAACAAACAAGTACACATTAAACAGATATGACGAAAACGGAAATCTAAGCTCATCAGCGGAATGCAGCGTAAAGGTTGACGCGCCGGCAGAGGGTATTATACTTGCTGTTGTGGGCAATGAGCCTGTTAACGAGTGCAGTGCAAGCGATAATGTAACAGTCAGAGCATATCCCGCTAAGGGCAGTGCGGAAAGTTTTGTTGTTATGGCGGCAACCTATGCGGCTGACGGAAGCCTTTTGAAGGCGGAAAACGTAACGGACGGCAGCTTTGTTCCGACAACCGCGGGCAAGGTTAAGTTTATGATTATTGACGGTACGGCAAATCTTGTACCGCTTGCAAATGCAAAAACGTTGATTGTAAAATAAATAAAAATGTCAAAAAATTAAACCTACCTAATTAACTATCATGACAAAGGCGGAGCGGGGCGCTAAGACTCCGTCCCGCCTTACCGTAATAAAACAGACGGAATTGAATCACGGGAGAGAAAAAATGAAAAAAATATTTGCAAGTTTTTTGATTGTTGCCTTAATGATGACGGCGGCATACCCGATTGGGATATTTGCGGCAGACAGCGAAAATACCGATGAAACAATTTTGGAAATAATAAATTCACAGGGTGAATTTACTGATAATATAAATAAAAGCAAAAACTATACCGGAGTTATGTGCGGTAATACAAAATATGCCGTTTCGACAAAAACATTCTCTGATGAAAATATCCCGGGCATAGAATGGATTGTCCGTGGAACGGCTGCGAACGGCGGAAGGCTTGATATAACACTTTCGCAGAATACCGATTTGTCGGAGTTTATGAACGAAACATATTTTGAAACGGGAATTTATTGCGACGCGGCGGCTTTGGCTGACTTGCCTTCAAGTATACGCCTTGTGGATGCAAATGCGAAATATATCGAGGCGCCGATTGAGCCTTTTGAGCTTAACGCACATCGCCGAATACGGATAAAACTTTCGGATTTTGCAAAAAACAGCGGTTTTGCATATGATAAGGTAAGGCGTATACGGTTTATGCTGCCCGAAAAGCTGTCGGGAGAAGGTTCGATAAATGTGAACGGCACGGAAAGAAATGGCTGGTTTCACATTTACACGGACAATATGCGCATAGCACGCGAAAATGCTGCCGAGCTTAGCGCGTTACAGCAAGGCGGAGCGGTAGCGCTTAGCGTGGCGACGAACTGCAAAGATGGGACATACAGATTTTATTGCGGCGATAACATTCTCTCAGAAACGGAGCAACCGTCATATGAATATAAAACAAACGGTGCGGAGGGGATTTTGGACTTCCGAGCAGAGGTATACGCGGCGGACGGCACATTTTTTGCAAAGGATGAAAAGAAAATCGCGGTTTACAAGACGGACAGTCAAAGAATATTTACTATTGTGGGAAACGACGGCGTGTTTGCGGAAGGCATAGCAGAAACCGATGTACCGAACAACAAGTCGGCTATGATGCTCAACCCGGAGGTATACGGGCATTGGAAGGGTTACAAGCCGGAGACATCGGATTTTGCGGTTTTACCGCTTGAAAAGAGCCAGAAGTGGGTTGTACACGGAACGGAGTTTGACTCCGCAATGTGGAGGATACAGTTTAACTCGGAACAGGATTTTTCGGAGATACGGACGGGCGGTTATTTATCGTTTCTTATATACTGCAATGCGGCAAGTGTCTCGGATTTGCCGACGCAGATTGCACTTTATAATGACGAGGATGTGACGTACGCGGCTTTTCCGAGGAATATAAAACTTAACGAATGGAATTTGGTAAAGGTTTACTTTCAGGATTTCAGGAATATAAAATTTGATTTTGAACATATAAACAGGATTGAAATGAGTTTTCCGGCGGCGCTTTCCGGCGAGGGTGACTATGACGGTGCGGCAGAGCATAATGGGTGGTATGACCTGTATATAGGGAATATGTATGTAGGAGCGGATTTGGATTTTTCGCCAAAGACCTATGCTCAAAAGCCGATGATTTCGGATTCGGAATACAGTGAACTTTTGGACAACAGCGTTATATTTGCGGTTGGTGCAAAATATGCCTGTGTGAACGGTCTTAAAAGGAAAATAGCGGGCGGAGAAGGCGCGATACTTATAGAAAGCAAGGCTTACATACCGTCGGATGCTGCGGCAGAGTGTTTCGGCATGGCTTTGACGGACAGCGTGAAGCTGATTTATCACAACGGCGTAGGTTACGCTGCGGCTGATGATGTGGCAAGGGCGGTCGGCAAGACTCTGACGGAGAAAAACGGAGTGTTTGCTTTTGCGGATTCAAAAAAAGAGCTAACCTCAGGAAAAGCGGCAAAAATAGCGCAGACGCTTATGTGGGATATAGGACATATGAACAACGGCGCGGAGGGGTTTGTGACCGGAATGGTTATTCACCCGAAAGAGCCGTCGCTCATGTACTGCCGAACGGATGTCGGCGGCTGCTACAGGTGGGATGATGACGCGCAGATATGGAGACAGCTTATGACGGTTATACCCAATGATGAACGTAATCTTGTCGGCGTACAGTCGATAGCGCTTGACCCGAATAACACAGATGTTGTGTATGCTCTTTGCGGAACATTCTCCGGTGCGGTGCCGTATGACCTTTTGAAGTCGGAGGACAGGGGCGAAACGTGGCAGAGGACATATTTGAATAAGTCAGTGGTCGGAAACATAACGAGAATATCGGGAGAACGCGTTGCGGTAGACCCGAACAATTCAGATATTGTGTGGGTCGGTACGAACTCGGACGGGCTTTGGTATTCGGAAAACGGCGGAAAGACATGGAAAAAGAATACGGCAATAGGCGACGGAGTTGTGCCGTACGGAATAAACATTGTTTTGTTTGATGAAGGTGTAAAAAGCTCAGCTGACGGAAGAAGTACACATATATATGTTTCGTCCTTCGGCGAGGGTTTATATGAAAGCACGGACGCAGGCAAAAGCTTTATAAAAATTGAAGGTTCGCCCGAACAGATAAACCGTATGCACCTTGTAAACGGAAGACTTTATTTTGCGGCAATGAGCTATACTGACGCGGTTGATGTAAGCAGCTCCGGACTTTTTTATCTTGAAAACGGTGTTTTGACTGATATTACACCAAATGCAGATGAAAACGACCCCGGGAGAGAAGTGTATGGCTTTTCGGACATTATAGTGGATTATACAAATCCGAACTATCTTGTGGCATCAGGCAGAAACGGCGTTGACGGCGGAGGATACCGTTACCGCTTCCGTTCAAAAGACGGCGGAAAAACATGGGATTGGTTTCGTGCGAGCGAAGACATAGGCGCGTGCCAGCTTCTGCAGGATTTACGCGACCCAAAGCGTGTGTACGATATACACGGCAGAGGTCTTTGGATGTATGAAAACATCTATGCGGACACATTCATGGAGAACGGCTGGAGAAAGACAATCCCAACGTCAAGATTCCAGAATGGAATATACGAGGATGTGGCGCTGAAAACAGTGTCGCTCCCGTCAGAGGACGCGCCTATGCTGCTGATTGGCGACTATGATGCGGGATATATGTATTCCGAGGATAAGGAAACGCTTGCGATTATGCAGGACAGCGAGACGGACACATGGGTACACTACGGAATGACGCTTGATATGGACTATTGCGAGGAACAGCCGAAATACAATGCCAGGGTCGGTCGCTACGGACAAAAGGGGTATGTGGTTTTGTCAGACAAGTACGGACGTCTTGGAAACCCTGCGCAAGGCTGGGACACTTCGCTTCACCCGTTTGCGTGTGCGGTTTCGGCTGGAGTTTCCTCAAACGGCTACCCGACCGTGATTGTTGCAGCGACAAGTACGGGTACGGCAGGCGGCGCACTTTATCGCTCTGCGGACTGGGGCAAAACGTGGACAAAAATAAGCGGTGTGACGATAAACGCGTCGGATAATGCGGATGAAAGATACCGCGATTATGTACTTATATCCGATTCGGTGGACATAAACACATTTTATTACTGTGACAGTGACAATTTTTATACCTCAACTGACGGCGGCGCTGCATGGCGAAAGGCTTATGATTTTGCTGCGGGAATTTCAAGACCGACCATGTATGCGTATCCGGATAGCGAGGGTGAGGTATGGCTCTGCGGCAGCGGCAGGGTATATATTTCTAAGGACAGAGGTACAAACTGGACGGAGTCGGGCATAAACGGAGAAATTAAGTATCTGAGCTTTGGGAAGGGGCGGTCGGACAAGCCCGCGCTTTATGCCTACGGAAAAATCAATGGCGCATGGGGCGTTTACATGAGTGACGATGACGGTAAGCGCTGGGAACATATGGATGATGACGGAAGAAACTATGCCGTAGCGGAAATAACGCAGATTACGGGCGATACAAGGCATTACGGACGTGCGTTTGTTTCTACAGGCGGATATGGCGTGCTATATTTGGAAAAGAATACTGAGAACTTTGGCGAGAAACTTTCAACGGCAACCGTTATCAACCAAAAAGGAGATTATCCGCTGTCGGGTGATGTTTGGATGATGATTGACAACTGGAGAGCCGTGGATTATGCGGCAAAAAGTGACATGACCTACAGCGGCAGCGGCATCAGCAGCAAGTGGACATACAATGCAGCGACTATAGGAAAGACAGAGGCGGTTATACAAATAAGAATGAAGGCAAATGAATATCCTTCAGTGAGCAAGGACGCGGCTTTGGAATTCAAATTTTACACGGATGCGGGGGACAACGCGTTTTTACCGAATCAGCTTTCGATTGCCACAGCAGACGGAAAAATGTATAATTATTTTATCACATTCAAAGATGCCGTGTGCGGAAAATGGAATTATGTAAGTATTCCGTTGTCGGATTTTGGAATAACAGACGATGTTTCTATAAACAGAGTTGAATTTTTGAGCTATAAAGGTAAGAACTACAGCGGTGATTTCAGCTTATACTTTGACGGAATGAGGTTTGCAAGTCGGGCGTTTACGGTTAATCAAAGCTTGCTGAATGTTGGCGACGTATTGCGGGTGTCGGCAAATGCCGGCGAAAACAAGAGTGCAAAAATGCTTGTTGCGGCGTATGATAAAAACGGTGTTTTGATATATGTTCGCGGTGCGGACAGCTATTCGGCGGAGCATACGGTTTCGGACGGCGAAAAGGTTATAAAAACCTTCCTGTTTGATGGACTTTTGGGTATTAAGCCGCTTGTTACACCTTATGTAATCGATGTGGAGAACTGATTTTGCATATAGATTGCCATAATGTGACATTGAAAAAAACGAGGTGATATGGTAAAATATAAGTAAATCAAAAAAGCGGGAGGACTTCTTATGAAAAAACGAATTATTACAGCGGCTTTGGCAACCATAGCGGCGGCGCTGCTGCTTGTTCTGATTTTGCCGAAGAAGTCCGTCAATCGCCTTAGATACTCGGAAAGCAGTAACCCTAAAACGGAGATTTTCTTTGCCTGCAACAGCAGCAACAACGAGAAAAAGAGCCTTGTTTTTCAGGAAATGGCTGAAAAATTCAATGCGCAGTGCGACGACGCGGTTATAAAGCTCAACTCGCTTGCGGACGACGATTATTTTGACAGACTGAAAATTGATTTTGCGTCGGGGAACGAGCCGGATTTGTTTGTAACATGGCCCGGGATTACGGTGGACAGGCTTGTGAAAAACAATAAGGTTGCCGTGCTTGACGAGCTTTTTGACGATGACCCCGAGTGGTATGAATCGTTTCACAAGAGCAACTGGCGATATGTGAAGCTGGACGGCAAAATTTGCGGAGTACCGCTTATGAAAAGCTATGCGGCGTTTTTTGTCAATACGGAGCTGCTTAAAAAGCTCGGCGAAAAAACGCCCGCGAGTTATGACGAGCTGAAAGCTCTTATTCCGCGGCTCCGAAAGCGCGGAATTGTTCCGTTTGCCACCAATGTTTCAAACAAGGGGCTTCTTACATATCACTATATTTCCGCGGTTTTGGGAGGCAGCTTTAATTCGGCGAACGTGACGCCGGGCGGGATTCCGAACGAATATTACGATTCGGCGATGGATTACATGAAGGAGCTTTACGACCTGAGGGCGTTTCCCGATGATATGTTCGAGATGACGGACGAGGAATGCAGCTATATGTTCATGTCGGGAAAGGCGGCGTTTACGGTGCAGTATTCCGATTTTATGGAGTCGGTTTACGATGCCGAAATGCTTGACAGTGTGGAGATTAAACCGTTCCCTACCATAGAGGGCGCAATATCGCTTGACAAGGCGATTTTGTACGGTGCGGCAACCGATATTGTGTGCGTTGCTGCCGGAAGCATGAAGAATCCCGAAAAAAGAAGCGGAGTTACCGCGCTGCTTAAATATCTTACCACAAAGGATGCGGCTCTTGATTTTGCAAAGCAGATTGGAAGTATTCCTGCGATAAATATTGTGCCGGCAAAGGCGCGAAACCAAAATAAGATATATGACATGAACTATGTGTTTTTGAAATCGGTAAACGAGTATATTGATTTTCCGCATTACTATATAGATATAAATGTGCTGACGCATTTACAGGACAAGTTCCCGGCGTTTCTTGAAGGTTCTGCGTCAAAGAACGAGGTTTGGGAGCGGGCGTATCGGCATGCCGAAAGCAATTAGAAAAAGTGCGGATATGAGGTATATGTCATGAAAAATTTTATTGGTTTAAAGAATAGGGCTGTCAGAAAGTTCAACGATGTTTCGCTGAAAAATAAGCTGCTGCTGCTTTTTGGTTTTACAACATTTTTTCAGATTGCAATAAGCATATTTTTGAACGTGATAACGACAAGAAACATATTCATGGACACGTTTTCGGAGTACACTAACGATATGCTCTATAACTTGGGGAACAGCGCAAGGATACACCTTGAAAATGTCGAGAATGTTTCGCGGAATACTTTGTACAATCAAAGAATTTATGAAATTTTAAAGGCGGACACGGCGGCTGAAAACAGACTCAAAACCTATGAGGAACAGCGAGAGATAAACGAGATATTAAAAGAGCTTTCCTATCACCAGTCGGAGATACAGTCGATTTATCTGTTCAACAATAACGAAAACTGCTACAGTATGAATTCGTGGGAGAGTATTTATGAGCAGAAACGGCTGCTTGAGGGTATGGAGGACGCGGAGCATCCTACATGGAAAAGTATTAACGGAAATTTGTATATGTTCAGAAAGATATGCGACAAGAACACCTTTCAGAAAATCGGCGTGGAGGTGTTCAAGCTCAAAAAGGATATTTTCCTCGGCGACATAGGCAGATTTGCCGATTTTGAAAAGATAGAGATATTTTCGGATAATTTTGAGTCGATGTACCGTTACAAGGAAAACAGCGAGATACAAATTTCGGAGGAAGAGTTTAAAAGCGTTGTTTCCGGAAGGAACGGCTCGTACATAGACAGAAAAAATAAGCGGTTTGTGTGTTTTTCGTCAATAGCCAATCTGAATTGGAGTATAATTGCCACAATACGTCTTTCAAGATTTTACAGCAAAATAAATCTTGTCAGAAATATGATACTTATATTCGGCTTGCTGACCTGTCTGCTTGTTCTCTTGTTTGACTTGATTTTTTACAAAAATATGCTTGTGCCGATAGAACGGCTTATAGGCTCGATAAAGAATTTTGAACAAACGAACAGAATTAACACGGTTGTCAGCGACCGTGACGACGAGATAGGATTTTTGGAGGAGAAGTATAACGACCTGATAAGGCATCTTGACGGACTTATACATGATGTATACAAGGAACGGATAAGCAGACAGAATGCGCAGATACAGGCGCTTCAGGCACAGATAAACCCGCATTTTATCTACAACACGCTTGAAACCATGAACTGGATGGCACAGATGAGGGGAGCGGACGAGATAAGCAATATGATTTTTCTGCTCTCAAAGCTGATGGATGTCAGAATCCATGCGGAGGACGCGCTTGTTTCCGTAGAAAAGGACATTGAATATGCGCGCTGTTACTGCGACATTATAAAAATTCGCAAAGGCGCGTCGGTGGAGTTTAGATTTAAAGTTGATGAAGATATAAAGGACGTTTTGATACCGGCGCTGACAATGCAGCCTCTTGTCGAAAATGCGGTGTCGCACGGTATTGCAAGCGTTGAACGAGTTGGAATTATTTTGATTAGGGCATACAAAAAGGACGGTTTGCTCATGCTGGAGATTACGGATAACGGAATAGGTATAGAGCCGGAGAAGTTGTGCGAGATAAACGGAAAGCTGAAAAAGAATTACGGACAGTTTTCGTTTGACTATATATCGGGCGAGGATGGACACGGCATAGGTCTTATCAATGTAAACGAGCGGATAAAGCTGAACTTTGGCACGGAGTATCATATCAAGGTTTTCAGCAGGCTTGGTCATTTCTGTAAAATAGTTTGCAGAATACCTATCGAAAACGGGAACGAAAAGTAAAAGGACTATTTTTGAAACGCAGTGAAAACGGTTATGCCGATTCTGTGCGGCGGAATGGAGCGTGTTTATGTACAAGGTTATTATTATAGACGATGAGGAATTTATCCTGAAGGGGCTCAGACAGATAATAGACTGGAATTCCTTCGACTGTGAAATCTGCGCCGCGGCAACGAGCGCGGAGGAGGGGATAGAACGGATAAAGGAATTTATGCCGGACATTGTTCTGACGGACGTAAAGATGAAATCAATGTCGGGACTGGAAATGATAGAAATTGTTCTTGACATTATACCTCATTCAAGGTTTATTGTAATGACGGGCTACAGAAATTTTGATTACGCGCATAAAGCGCTGTCGCTCGGGGTCTCAGAGTATATCTTAAAACCTTCAAACATAAACGAGCTTAAACAGGCAATAGAAAGGACTGTTGCCGAACTTGACCGCGTAAGAACGGCGGAGCGTAAAGAGAGAGAAAAAAAGGAGGAAGCGGAAACCTACAGACAGCTGTTTGAGGAAACAGTTCTGTCGGATATAATCATGTATAGGGCGGTCGATTACGATTATATTTATAAACAGTTTGAAAAATACAGAATATCCTTTGAAAATTTCTTTGTCGTATCGCTCAGCTGTGAAGAAAATGAAAAATTTGACGATAAAGAGCTTATAAAGAGAGTTTTTTCGGCAATTTTACAGTTTGAGCCGGAGATATACCTGCTGAAAAGCGAAAAACAGAACGAGCTTTCGGTTGTTGTTATGACAAAGGGCGAGGTTTTCGATAAGGAAATGCTGCGTATTCAACTGGAAAATGTACGGTTTAAGCTATCGGGAGTTTTGGGCGGCAGCGTATGTATGGGTATCAGCAATTTCGGAAACGGAATAAAGGAGCTTATACAGAAAAAGCAGGAGAGCTATCTTGCGCTTGAGGAAAAAATTCACACGGGCGTAAACAATGTAATTTTTTATTCGGATTTGTGGGCGGTGCCGAAAAAGCTGGCTTACAGCAGCATATATCAGCAGAATATATGCGAGTCGGTCATAGCGGGCGATGAAAACAATGTACATTTTGCCATACAAGCGGCAAGCGAGTATCTTATGAAGCATGATAACGAGTTTGTAAGGAACTTTTGCAACGACACGGCGGGAAAAATAAACTCATACTATTACAGCATACATTTTGACGATCCGCCACCAGCCGCATCGGATGAGAATATAAAGCGTATGATTTCCGAATGCAAGAGCAGGGAGGATATGATAAAGGGAATTGAGGTTTTGGCGGAGGAAACGGCAAAAAGATTTTTCAAATATAATTTTTGTAATATTGAGGGAACGGTCAAAAAAATTAAAGCATATATCGAAGAGAATTATCAGAAACCGATTACAAGGAGCGATATAGCGGAACACGTCCATATCTCACCGAGCTATGTAAGCATCGTATTTAAACGGATAGAGGGTAAAACTGTCATGGCGTACATAACCGAGGTCAGGATAAATAAAGCCAAAAGGCTTCTGAACGAAAAAAAGTACAGTTGTCAGACGGTATCGGCAATGGTGGGTTACAACGATTATTCGTATTTTGCCAACGTATTTAAGAAACAGACGGGACATTCTCCGTCTGAATATAAATGAAAAGGGAAAGGAATAAAAAGATGGATTTGAGCAATAAAATCTGTGAATTAAGGAAGAAGTACGGTATATCGGAGGAAAGGTTTGCGGAGCTGATAAAGACGGATTGCAGAACCGTAAAAGAATGGCAGTCGGGTGAAGGCGTTCCGAACGCTGATGAACTGTTGAGAATATGCAGCGTGTTTGAAATTACGGCAGATGAGCTTTTGTCGGACGGCTGTAATGCAAAGAATCCGTACAGAACGCTTGAAATGCAGGAATGGGAATATGAATGGGAAGGCTACCACGAAACGTTTATGACAGAGTACAGGCAGCTGACCGAAGAAGGCTCTGATGTTTCGCAGTATAAGGATTTGTTCGAGGCTGCCGCAAAGCTGCCCGACGGAAGGATTAAAAGAAAGCTTTCAGATGTAATTTTTGAAATAGCGCGCACTGCAAAAAGAGTGGACGGATATTCTTATATCGAGCCGTCGGAGCTTGACAAAATAAAAGCGCTGTCGGATGGAGGAAAGCGTACAAGGATTGAAAAAACGGATGCGCGGTTGAAAAATAAAATTGAGGGCGCGTGGATGGGAAGAATCTGCGGTTGTCTTCTCGGTAAACCTGTTGAGGGCAAAAAAACATACGAGCTGCACCCGCTTTTAAAGCGGTCGGGCAACTTCCCAATGCACCGTTACATAGTTTCGGACGATATTACCGATGAAATGATTGAAAAATACGGTTACAAGCGCGACTGGTACTGGGCAGACAAAATGGAGTGTGCGCCGAGCGATGACGATACGAATTACATTGTTTTGGCACAGCTTTTGATAGAGAGGTACGGACGTAATTTTACACCCGATGACGTTGCGAAAATATGGACGGAGAAACAGCCGAAAAGCGCATATTGCACAGCCGAGAGGGTTGCGTACCTCAATTTTATGAAAGGATATTGTCCGCCGGAGTCGGCAACGCACAAGAACGTATTTCGTGAGTGGATAGGGGCGCAGATTCGCGGCGATTACTTTGGATATATAAATCCGGGCGACCCGGAAACTGCTGCGGAAATGGCATGGCGTGACGCGTCAATATCACATACAAAGAACGGAATATACGGTGAGATGTTTATTGCTGCAATGATTGCCGAGGCTGCCGTTTGTGATGATATTACTGAAATAATCAAGGCGGGGCTTGCGCAGATTCCAAAAACTTCAAGGCTGCACGAGTCAATTTGTAATGTATTGGAATGGCACAAAAACGGCATGAGCTGCGATGAGTGCTTTGCAAAAATTCACAAATTGTATGATGAAAACAACAGCCATGACTGGACCCATACAATTTCCAATGCAATGATAGTATGTATTGCACTGCTCTACGGCGAAGGTGACTTCGGAAAATCAATCTGCCTTGCGGTTCAGACGGGTTTTGACACTGACTGCAATGGTGCGACGGTCGGCTCTGTTCTCGGAATGAGAAACGGAATTGACGGAATAGGCGATGAATGGAAAAAGCCTGTGGCGGGTAAACTCGATACGACAATTTTCGGCGTAGGCAGAGTAAGTATTGTCGATATGGCAGAAAAGACAATAGGGCATATTGAAGGTTAAAAGAAATTATTTAAATAAAAGAAATATTAAAGGGTGCGGAAACGTACCCTTTTTATCGTATTACTCTGCTAATGCTTCGCGGTAACCTGCGGATGCATACTGAACACCGCGGTCGCTGTGAAAAATCAGGTTGTCTTGAGGTTTTTGACGATTTACAGCCATCTTAAGCGCAGTAACGGTAAGATTGGTGTCAATGCGGCTTGAAAAGGAGTAGCCG
>URZD01000014.1 GCA_900552305.1 uncultured Eubacteriales bacterium | reverse complement strand
CGTCATATTTCAGCTTTATTTAAAGTGTCGTGTTGTTCATATGCCACGTCCTTTTTTTGTGTTTTTCTCTATTTTACCATAAATGAAAAAAATTTTCAAGAAGAAAAAGTGAAAATAATTTTCATAATTAAGAAATTTTTTAAAAATTTTTCTCAAAACTATTGAAATTATTTTCATAATGTGGTAGTATATATACATACCATGAAAAGGGGATGTTAAGAATGCTGGATTACAGCCTGAAAATCGGACTTGTGCCGGAGCGCAGATGGCTTGCGGACGCAAAGACGAGAAAGGGCATATTCGCACCGAAATATGCCGTTGAGAACAAAAACAGAATTGTAAAGTACATAAAGGAAAACTTTTCGGATGAAAAAACCGAGTTTGTTGACCTTGAATGGCTGAATGACGAGGGACTTTTAAGTGAAAACGGCGATTGCGCAAGGGTAAAGGCAGAGTTTGAAAAACGCGGCGTGGATGCGATTTTTATTATCAACTGCAACTTCGGAAACGAGGAAGCGGCGGGACAAATCGCAAAAATGCTCGGACTTCCCGTGCTTCTGTGGGGACCGCTCGATACGGTGTTCGAGGAGGACGGAACAAGGTATACCGACTGCCAGTGCGGACTTTTTGCGATAAGCAAGCAGTTGAGAAGGCTTAATGTTCCGTTTTCGTATATTGAAAACTGCCGCATAGAGGATGCGGTTTTCACCGAGGGACTGAACCGCTTTATGTCGGTTGCCTGTATGGTGAAAAACTTTAAAAAGCTCCGCGTAACGCAGGTGGGAACGCGCCTGAATCCGTTTAAGAGCGTTATGTACAACGAGCTTGAAATAACCGAAAAATTCGGAATTAACCTTCAGACGGTCAACATGACGGTTATGACCGAAAAGCTGGAGCGGCTTTATAAGGAAAAACAGAATGAGCTTGAAAAGGATTTGGCGGAGCTTAAAAAGCTGTATGATGTCGCGGGCCTTGATGACGAAACGCTGAAAAAAATGCTTACCTTTGTTTATGCGTATAAAGAGGTATTCGAGGAAACGGACAGCGACGTTCTTTCAAGCGAGTGCTGGACGTCGATGCCGCAGGCATTCGGCGCGAATCCGTGTCTTGCTATGTCGATACTCTATGATATGGGTTATATCGTTGCCTGTGAATCGGACGTTCACGGAGCGATTACCCAGGCGCTTTTAATGTGCGCGTCAAGGGGCAAGGATGCGCCGCTGTTCGGTGAGTTTACCGTAAAGCACCCGGAGAACAAAAATGCGGAGCTGCTTTGGCACTGCGGACCGTTCCCGTACTCAATTAAAAAGGACGGAGAGAAGGCAAGACTTTATAACACCAAGCCGAGCTTTCTTGCAAAGGACGGCAATTATACGATAGCAAGATTCCAGGGCGATCACGGCAAATATACAATGCTTGCGGGTGATTTCAAAACCACTGACGGACCGAAAACCTTCGGAACGTATCTTTGGGCGGAGTTTGCCGACCTTTCAAAAATCGAAAGAAAGCTGATAGACGGACCGTACATTCACCACATGAGCGAGGTTTACGGCAGCTATGCGGAGACTGTAAAGGAGTTTTGCAGATTCGTTCCGGAGCTTGAATTTGACAATATAAACGGATAAGTACGAATAAACCCAAACAGCGGTTTGTTTGAAACCAATAAATTTACTTTGTGCTTTTGGCACGGAAAGGAACAAAAATAATTATGAACGATTTTCTTTTTGATATGGTATTGTCCGAGCTTGAGGATGCGGTCGGCAGAGAAAACTGCTCCGAAAAGACGGTGGACAAAATAACGCACAGTGTTGACTACTTCTGGCTTTCAAGAATGTGGGCGGACAGAGGTCTGAGAATGCCCGAGGCGGACGTTGTCGTATCGCCGAAGGATGCAAAAGAGGTGTCAAACGTCCTTAAAATCGCCAACTACTACAAAATCCCGGTTACGACTTGGGGCGGCGGCGGCGGCACCCAGGGGGGTGCGATTCCGGTATGCGGCGGAATTATTCTTGACACAAAGAGAATGAACAAAATCTATGACTTCAACGAAAAGAGTATGTACATAGAGTGCGGCACGGGCGCAATCTACAAGCACATAGAGTGGGCGGCTAACGAGAAGGGATATGCGACAATGCACTATCCGTCATCGCTCACCTGCTCGACCGTCGGCGGATTCCTTGCCCACAGAGGTATAGGCGTTGTTTCGACAAAGTACGGAAAGATAGACGATATGGTACTCCAAATGGAGGTTGTACTGCCGAACGGCGATATAATTGAAACATCACCCGCGCCAAAGCACGCGGCGGGCCCCGACCTTAACCAGATATTCATCGGCTCGGAGGGTACTCTCGGTATCATGACAAAGGCTCAGATGCGTATTTATGACCAGCCGGAGTCAAGGCGGTTCAGAGGATTCCTGTTCAAGAACATGAGCGACGCATTCGCGGCGTCGCGTGAGCTGCTCCAAAAGTTCAAACCGTCGGTTATGCGCCTTTATAACGAGGCGGAAACGGCAAGCCTTATAAAGAAGATTGTCGGAGTTGAGAAGCCCGGCGCGTTTATGAACATAGCAATCGAGGGCGTGAACGAGATTGTGGATGTTGAGGAGAAGATTTTGCTTGAAACCTTCGGCCGCTATCATGCAGAGGATTTAGGCTCGGAGTACGGCGAGAAATGGTGGAAGGAGAAGATAACCTTCTTCTATCCCGGTCACATGATGGATTTGCCGCAGATGTTCGGGACTATGGACACAATCGCGCCGTATGACAAGATCGAAAACATCTACTGGGCAATGAAGGAGGCGATTGAGACAAACTATCCGCAGGCGAAGTTCATTGCGCACTTCTCGCACTGGTATGAGTGGGGCTGCATGATTTATGACAGATTTATTGTTGACAATCCGCCGAAGGACCCGCACGAGGCGCTCAGACTTCACAACGCTATATGGAGTCTTGGCGTAAGGACGGCTATCGCAAACGGCGGTGTGGTAAACGACCACCACGGCGTCGGCATAAAGCTCGGCAGACTGATGAAGGAACAGTACGGACCCGCTATGCAGGTGTTTGAAGGACTTAAAAAACAGCTTGACCCCAACGGAATTATGAATCCGTTCAAGCTCGGACTTTAGGATAGGGAGGTTAATCTAAATGCAATTTTCAAATAAGAGTAAGGAACATATGGATCAGTGCCGTTTTTGCTGGATGTGCAGACATATTTGCCCTATCGGAAACGCGACGGGTCACGAGAGGAACACTGCAAGAGCAAGAGGAATGATACTTGCGCTTGTTGCAAGGGGCGGTGTTGAATATTCCGCGGATATAATCGATAACGTATACGAGTGCGCGCTCTGCGGCGCTTGTACAAAGGAATGCGTAACAGGCTGGGACCCGGTGGCGTTCACAAAGGAAGCAAGGCTTGTTGCGGCGCTTGAGGGCAAGCTGCCAAAGTACATAGACAGAATGCTTGAAAATCTTGAGAAAACCGGCAATGTATACGGAAAGACAGAGCTTGACGCTGCGCTTAAAGCGGAGATTGAGAAGCACTCCGTAAAAACTGACGTGCTGTTCTTAATCGGCAGAGATGCAATGTACCTTGCGCCGGAGAACGCGGTACGCGCGATAAAGGCTCTGGATAAAGCCGGAGTTAAGTTTACCGTGCTTGAAAACGAGCCTGACAGCGGCTACGCATCGGAGTTTTTAATCGGCGCGGCAGAGGAGACAAGACAGACGGCGGTTGCCTCCGCAAAGGTGTTTGACGAATATAAAAAGGTGATATGCTATGAAGCACAGGACGCAATGATGCTTATGCAGAGATACAAGGAATGGGGCGTTGAGCTTAAATGCGAGGTGCAGACCTTTACCGCGTGCCTTGCGGAGCTTATTGAAGGCGGAAAAATCAAGGAGGCAAAGACATCAAAGGCATATACGTTCCAGGACCCTGTACATCTTGCGAGAGATATTGAGGAAACCGTGTCTGCAAGAAAAATCATTTCTGCATTCGGTGAAAACCGCGAGATGCTGCTTTTCGGAAAGGACACCATGCTTGGCGGAAACCTTATCATGAACGAGTATATGCCTGACGTAATGCGCAAGGTTGCGGAGGACAGGTGGATTAACGCTGCGGGAGTTAATGCGGAAACGGTTGTTACCGCGTCAACCGCCGACTATGTAATCATGAAGTCGGTAAAGCCCGAAGGCATTGAAATCATGACAATAGAAGAATTGGTATTATAATAAAATACGGCTGCGCCGCGGTTTTGCCCCGCGGCTCGGCTTGTATATGCGGTATTTGCCGTAAAAGCGCTTTTGAATAAGAAAAATCAAGGCAAAGCTGCGAACAAGACAGAAACTATGCCGCGGGGCGGCGAAAGGATGACAAAAAATGATAGTTGGATTTAAGGAAATACTTGATATAGCGGAGAAGGGCGGATTTGCGATTCCCGCATTTAATGTTTACAATATGGAAACGGTTATGGGAATAATCGAGGCTGCGGAGGAAATGCATGCGCCGATTATACTCCAGTCGTATTCAAGACTGTTCACAAATAAGGAAGCGTACTACCTTGCGCCTATTGTACGTGCGGCGGCAGAACGCGCAAGCGTTCCTGTATGCTTTCACCTTGACCACGGTGCGGGCGAAAGAGAGGTTACGCGCGCGCTGCGTTACGGCTGCACAGGTATCATGATTGACTGCTCAACGCTTCCGCTTGATGAAAACATCGCAGAAACAAAGCGAATTGCAGAAAAGTGCGGATATGTGGGCGTTTCGATTGAGGGCGAGCTTGGACATATCGGCTCGGTAAATGATGAGAAGATGTGCGCGTACACCGATGTAGACGAGGCAAAAAAGTTTGTTGACGAAACAGGCGTTGCGGCGCTCGCAATCATGGTGGGAACGGCTCACGGTCACTACAAGCAGGCGCCGGTACTCGACATAGACAGAATAAAGGCAATCAAGGATGCGACAGGCGCGGCTCTGGTACTCCACGGCGGTTCCGGTGTTCCGGATGAGCAGATAATCGCAGCAGTTAAGGCGGGAATAAGGAAAATAAACTTCGGAACTGATGTTTGCTGCTCGTTCCTGGATCAGGTTTTTGCAACGTCAAGGGATATAATTGCAATAGATTTGTTCATGAAGGACGCAATCGAGAACGTAAAGAAGTTTGGTATTGAAAAGATAAAGCTGTTGGGAGCTGACAATAAGGCATGAAAAGTATAGAAGTAGTCGGAATAGGCGCAAACGTACACGATACTCTTTTAGAGGTCGGCGCATATCCCAAGGAGGACACAAAGCTGAGGGCGGAGAACAGGATTTCGTGCGGCGGCGGTCCGTGCGCGACCGGGCTTGTTGCGTGCAGCAAGCTGGGGGCGGCGACCGCGTTCATAGGGAATGTTTCGGACGACCCGAGCGGCAGATTTCTGATTGACGATTTTAAAAGATACGGTGTGGAAACACGGTATATGACCGAGAAAAAGGGATTTGACTCGTTTGTGTCGTATGTTATACTCAGCCGTGAAAGTACGTCAAGAACGATAGTTTTCGACAAGGGAAATGTTCCGCCGCTTGAATTAAATGGTGAGCAGAGGGCGGCGGTTGCCGATGCAAAGCTGCTTATGGTTGACGGAAACGACCTTGACGCGGCGATTGACGGCGCAAAGACCGCGCGGGAGAACGGAACAAAAGTTCTTTATGACGCGGGCGGACTTTATGAAGGGGTCGAAAGACTTTTGCCGCTTTGCGACATAATAATTCCGTCGGAGGAATTTGCGCTCGGAATTACGGGAAAGGACAGTGCGGAGGACGCGGCGAGAGCAATTTTTGAAAGGTACAGCCCGGACGTGGTTGTTGTTACCTGCGGCAAGCGCGGCGGCGTTATGTGTGACGGAAACGGAGTTTTGCGTTATGCAGCCTACAAGGTTGACGCGGTTGACTCAAACGGCGCGGGAGATGTGTTCCACGGCGCGTTTGCGTACGCGATGACGCGCGGCTTTGACTTTATGAAGGCGTGCAAATTTTCGAGCGCGGTATCGGCGCTTAAATGTACAAAGGTCGGCGCGAGGGCGGGCGTTCCCGACTTTGCGTCTGTTATAAAATTTTTAAAGGAGCATGGAGAAAATGAATTTGAAGAAAACATGGAATAAAAGGTACGGAAAATCCGAGATAATTTCAAAAGAGAACAGTACCTGCAATCTGGTAGAAATTGATATGGTAAGGCTTGCAAAGGGACAGAAAAAGGTGTATAATGAAAAGGATAAGGAGTACGGCGTACTCATCCTGGGCGGCAGGTGCAGCGTATACGGCGCGGATTTTGAGTTCCGCGGAATAGGTAAGCGCGAGAACGTATTTGACGGACCCGCAACCTGCGTTTATGTTCCGTGCAACACAGAATTTACCATTGAGGGCGAAGGCGAGGTTTCGATGGCGGTTTGCAAGTCTCCCGCAACAAAGAAATTCAAACCGGTACTCATAAACCCGGAGGATGTTGTCATAAAGGACATGGGCAAGCCGGGCTGGGAGCGTCAGGCGCACTTTATTCTTGACGAGAGAACAGAGGCAAACATTGTCTACATAGGCGAAGCGTATGTTAAGGGCGGACAGTGGGCAAGCTATCCTCCGCACAAGCATGATGACGATAATATGCCGACAGAGGCGGCAACAGAGGAAATCTACTACTATGAGTTCAAAAAGCCGCAGGGCTTCGGTATACAGAGAGTGTATACAATGGAGGGTGATATTGACGAAACCTATACGGTTAAGTCGGGCGACTTTGTAGAGATTCCGAGGGGTTATCATCCGTTCCATACCGCACCGGGTTATGACAATTATTACCTTTGGGTAATGGCGGGCGAAAACAGAGGTTTCTTTATGACAACTGATGAGGAGCATAAGTGGCTTAACGATTAAAAAACAGTGCAAAAGTATTCGGCGGTCTGCGGCATATTCGGCGCGGACCGCCGAAGAAAAGGCACAAACTTTGTAAGGAGCGGTGATTACTATGGATTTTTCCGCATTGAAAAAATTTCTTAACTCACTTGAAAAGGATTACGGAATACCGGACTTTGACTGTGCGATATATTATGACCACAACTACGTTTTTCGGTATAAAACAGGCTTAATCAGCGCAATAAAGCAGCGTACAATACCGGGCAGGAATCTTTATCTGCTTCATTCGGGAGCAAAGCTGATAAGCGGTGTTGCGGTAATGCAGCTTATTGAGCAGTATAAGCTGTCGCTTGACGACCCTGCAAACAAGTATGTGAGTACGGTTTCGGACGGCGTAAGCGTGTCGGAGCTGCTTTCGGTTTACAGCCGCGACCTTAAAAATGAAGAAAGCGAGTATTCACACCGCAATGTGGCAAAGCTGGTCGAAAATGCGAGCGGCATGGCATTCGGCGAGTTTGTGCGAAAATATATAACAGATCCGCTTAAAATGAAGGACACCGCGTTTGAGATTACGGATAAAAACCGAAACAAAATCGCGGCGCGTTATGCCTATGACAGTAACCGCGGCGCGCAGATAAAACGCGACTTTGATGCGGAGCGTTTTTTTGAGGACAATGCGGGGTCGCTTATTACAAGCGTTGACGATTATACGGCGTTTTGCGAAACGCTGTGCGGAAAGGGCGTTTCCGCACGCGGGTACAGACTGCTTTCGGAATATAGTGTTGATATGCTGATTAACAATATTATGTATAACGAAACCGAAAAGAATGACGCTTTTGTTTCGGTCGGCTATCACGGCAGTCTTATCCTGATAGATATAAAAAAGAAAATAACCATTGTATATGCACAGCATATGAAAAACCTTGACGCGGCGCAGCTTGATATGTATCCAAGACTCAGAAAGCTCGCGTATGAATGTATCGGAGCAGATACATGGTCAAAGGGATATAATGTTTTTGGATAAAAATTTAAAAAGGGCAGCCGAACGGTTTTCGACTGCCTTTTTAAACATGAGGTGAAAAATAATGAAAATATATTCGGTTACAGACAGCGAATTTGCACGTTTCGGACGTGTTATTGATATAGATACGGCAGAGATTGTCAAGACGGGCGAAAATTTTGATATGCCCAAAGAAGGCTCAAAATACATTGCGGCAGTTTTGGAGTTTGAAAATCTTGATATAATGCGGAAAATAAAGAACGACTGCTTTGGCGGACTTGATACACAGCTCGGTTATTGTTACGGACACAACAGCAGTCTTAACGCTCTTGAATGGCACAAGTGTTCGGAGATAAACATAGGTGTGACGGATTTAATCCTTTTGCTTGGCGATTTGCGCGATTTGGAGGAGGGAAACCGTTTCAGTTCCGAAAATGTTCGGGCGTTCAGGCTTAAAAAGGGACAGGCGATTGAGGTGTATGCGACTACGCTGCATTTTTGTCCGATTGAGACGGAAAAAAGCGGCTTTGGCTGCGTTGTCGGACTTTTAAAGGGGACAAATACCGATCTTGAGGAAAAATCGGACGACAGGCTCTTATTCCGTAAAAACAAGTGGCTGATTGCGCACGAGGATAATGCCGTCCTGCTTGAAAAAGGCGTGTTCGGCGGTATATACGGCGAAAACTATACACTGTAGGGGAGGTATAAGAATGACGAAACATAAATACCTGCTCGGAATCGATTTCGGCGGCGGCGCGTCCAAGGCGACGCTTTTGGCAGATGACGGAACGGTTGCGGCGTCGTACACTGTGGAATATCCGACCTTGTACCCAAAGGAAGGCTATGCGGAGCAGAACCCGGAGGACTGGTACTGTGCGACAAAAGAGAATATATGCGGAATACTTAAAAAGAGCGGTATAGACCCGACGGATATTATTGCGGTTTCACTTGATGCGGCAACCCATACGGCTGTACTGTGCGATGAGAATTTTAACGTAATCCGCCCGGCAATATACTGGACAGACACGCGGTCGGTAGGAGAAGTGGCATACCTGAAAGAAAATTACGGCAAGTATATCGCGGAGAAGGTAATGCACGCGCCCGACACGATATGGAGCCTGCCGGAGCTTTTGTGGGTAAAGAACAACGAGCCGAAGGAGTGGGCAAGAGTTCGTAAAATTCTTTTCGCTAAGGATTATGTAAGGCACAGACTGACAGGAGATTATGTTACAGATTTTATCGAGGCGGAAGGGAGTATGCTGTTCGATTACAATACGCTCAGCTGGGACAGCGTGCTTCTCGGAATTTTGGGCATTGATGCGAAAATGATGCCTGAGATTGTAAGTCCGCTTGATATTGTAGGCAAAGTTACGGCAGAGGCGGCAGCGGACACCGGGCTTGCAGAGGGAACGCAGGTGCTCTGCGGCGCTACAGACACTGTTATGGAGGTGTTTGCCGCAGGCGGCGCGTCTGTCGGAAAAATGACGCTGAAGCTTGCGACTGCGGGCAGAATTTGCGTTGTAACAGATAATATATACCAAGACCCTAATCTTATAAACTATTCGCATTTTGAAAAGGGGCTGTGGTATCCCGGTACTGCTACAAAGTCATGTGCTGCGTCATACCGCTGGTATCGCGATACGTTCGGCGGCGATTATCGGGATTTGGATAGCGATGCTGCTAAGATTGAAATAGGGTGCGGAGGGGTGATGTTCCATCCGTATCTGAACGGTGAGCTTACACCGTACGCCGACCCGAGCCTTTGCGCAAGTTTTATCGGCGTGCGCGCAGGGCATACGAAGGCGCATTTTACGCGCGCCGTACTTGAGGGGGTTGCGCTTTCTATGCTTGACTGTATGACGGCGCTTGACGGAATCGGAATACCTCATGACGAAACGGCAACGATAATCGGCGGCGGAGGAAAAAGTCCGCTTTGGCGCGGGATTGTGTCTGACTGTCTGGGAATAACTCTTGTGCAGAAGAAACACAGCGATTCATCGTTCGGAAGCGCGATGCTTGCTGGAATTGCAACCGGCGTGTTCAGCGATGCAGCACAGGCTCTTGAAATATGCAACGCGGAGGTGTCAAGAACAGAACCGAATATGGAAAACCGTGCAAAATATGCGGAGCTTTTTAAGACCTATAAACGGGTTCATGACGCGCTTCAGCCGATTTATTCAAACCGCGGATAGAAAATAATTCCGATAAAAGGTGACATATGAAAATAACAGTATGTGTAAAAATAGTTGACGGTGAGCTGAACCCGTTTGACGAGTGCGCTCTTGAAGCGGCGCTTGAAACAGAGGGCGCTGAGATAACCGTAATCAGTATGGGTCCCGCGTCTGCAAAAGCAAAGCTGGAAACGCTCACAAGATATAATGTTAAGAGGGTAATTTTGCTTTCCGACCCGATTTTCGCGGGGTCGGACACTTTGGCAACGGCATATATACTCTCAAAGGCGATTGAAAAAATTGACTTTGACATGATATTCTGCGGCAGGCAGACGACCGACGGCGATACTGCACAGGTCGGACCTTGCCTTGCGGCAAAGCTCGGCATTAAGCCGATAACAAATGTAATGAAAGCGGAGTTTTCGGCGGACGGAGCAGTGTGCAAGACGCGCTTGGGCGAGGAAAATGGCGCATACCCGTGCCTTTTGACCTTTGAAAGAATAAACACGCTGCGGTTTTTCTCGATAAGGTCAAGACAGAAGGAAATTGAGGTATGGGACAATTCATATATCGGCGCCGATGCGGCGCGGTGCGGTTTAAGCGGTTCGCCGACAAAGGTTTTAAAGGTGTTTGAAAGCAGGCGAGGAATAAGAAAGTGCCGCTTTATATCACGCGAGGAACTTATTCCGCTGATTGCGCGGCTCGGCGAGGAGGAATCGCGGGAAACGGCGATAATGCCGAGTGAAAAAAAGCTGAGATGCGTGTTGATAACGGACGAAAGGGTGCGGAAACAAGCGGAGGCAATCGCTGAGAATGTAATTGAAATTTCCGGTCATGACCCGTATAAGGCGGCGGAGCAGATAAAAAGCAGCGGCGCGGAAGCGGCGCTGTGGAACGCCGACATTGAGGGGCGGCGCAATGCCCCGATAGCTGCAGGATTGCTTGATTTGGGTCTGTGCGCCGACTGTACGGCGCTTGAAACGGACGGCGAGCGGCTGTTTATGTATCGCCCGGCGCGGAGCGGAAATATTACGGCAAAGATAAAAAGCGATACGTTTCCGCAAATGGCAACCGTGAGGACTGTTGAGCGTTCGGACAGAATAATTGTTGCCTGCGGCAAGGGTGTTAAATCGGACATGGCAAGGGTAAAGGAGTTTGCGGCAACGCTCGGCGCGGAGCTTTGTGCAAGCCGCGGAGCGGTTGATGCGGGGCAGATGCCGTATTCTGCACAGGTCGGACTGACGGGCAGAAGCGTTTCGCCGAATGTGTACATAGCGGTCGGAATATCGGGCGCGGTGCATCATACGGTGGGAATTGAAAATACCAAAACGGTAATCGCAATAAATCCGGACCGTGACGCCCGCATATTTGAGTATGCGGATTACGGCATTGTTGAAGAATTTTAAGTTCGTTGTTAAATGGGGCGTATGAAACACGAAGGTGTTTTGTAAGCCCTTTTAAAATGCCGCGGCGCTTTCACATTTTTGTGCGTTTGGCTTATAATAATAGCAGAATAATGTGAAAGGAGTATGTGTTAATCTATGACGATACATATTGTAAAGCCGGGCGATACGATAAATTCGGTTGCGGTTGAGTACGGCGTTCCGGAGTTTGTTATCCGAAACCTTAACAATCTTGCGGGGACAAATGCGTTTGTAACGGGGCAGGCGCTGCTTATACTTGTGCCGCGCAGACTGCATACCGTAAGAGCCGAGGACACACTGTTTTCAATCGCGCAGGAATACGGAACTACGGTAAATGCGCTGTACCGAAACAACCCGAATCTTCGGGGAAACGACACGATATTTGCGGGGCAGACATTGGTCATTTCGTATGAACAACGGCGAGAGTCGGAAATTGATGTGTTTGGCTATGCGTATCCGTATATAAACCAAACTTTGCTCAGAACAACACTGCCGTATCTCAGCTTTACGGTTCCGTTTACCTATGGAATAAAGGAGGACGGAACGCTTGTTATGCTTGATGATGAGAAGCTGATAGGACTTTCTCTTGATTACGGAATACTGCCGTATATGCACCTGTCGACCTTGACAGAAGACGGAGGATTCAGCAATGAGCTGGCGAGCCTTGTCCTGAATAATGAGGAAATACAAAGCAGGCTTGCAGAGGAAATACTGCTTAATATGCGGGCAAAGGGTTACCGCGGTCTGGATATAGACTTTGAGTTTGTTTTTGAGGAGGACGCGCTGAAATATGCGGATTTTATAAGGCGTATGCGTGATTTGCTAAATCCCGAAGGATACGAGGTTATCGCGGCGCTTGCGCCGAAAACCTCGGCAGAGCAGGAGGGGCTTCTCTATCGCGGACATAATTACAGGGCAATAGGCGACGCGGCAAACGCAACGCTTTTGATGACATATGAATGGGGCTATACCTATGGCGCGCCGATGGCTGTGGCGCCTATAAACAATGTGCGGAGGGTAGTTGATTATGCGCTGACCGAGATACCGGCTCACAAGATTTTTCTTGGCATACCCAACTACGGATATGACTGGACGCTGCCGTATGTCAGGGGCGAGTCGCGGGCGCGCTCAATCGGTAATGTTGAGGCCTTGAACATAGCTTATGAACACGGCGCGGAAATCAGCTATGACACAAATGCGCAGTCACCGTTTTTTCGGTACTTTGACGAAAACGGAGCGGAGCATGAGGTGTGGTTTGAGGACGTTCGGAGTATTCGGAAAAAGCTTGAACTGATTGCGGAAAAGTCGCTTCGCGGCGCCGGGTACTGGAATCTTATGCGGCCTTTTCAGCAAAACTGGTCATTGCTTGACTATATGTTCGATGTGAATGTCTGAAAATGCTTAAGAAGCTTATCAACAAGTATAATTCTGACATGAACATGAATAAGCTGCTTGTTTGGGTAAAAACAGCAAAGCACCTGTACCGTCGCGGTACAGGTGCATAGTGTAATTCAATAAAGTCTTATTTTATCGGTGTTCCGTCAGCGTGGAACAGGGGGAGCGGGGCGAGATATGTTATATCCTCGCGGTCGATTGCGTCACCCTCGGCGAGAACTGCCATTTTTCCGACAATGTTTCCGCCCGCTGCCTCAACCAGCTTTGAAAGAGCCTCAAGCGATTCGCCTGTGCTGATTACATCATCAACAATAAGAACGCGCTTGCCACGCATTGCCTCGGCGTCCTCTCCGCCGATACAGAGTGTCTGTTGATTTGCCGTAGTGATTGAGTTCACGGTTGCGGTAACCAGATTATCCATATAGAGCTTGGGCGCTTTTCTTGCAAGGATATAGTTATCAGCCTTTGACTGACGTGCCATTTCGTAAAGAAGCGGCAGCCCCTTGCACTCCGCAGTTATCATTATGTCATGCTCCGGGGCAAGTTTTAAAAGCTCCTCTGCGCATTTTACGGTGATTTCAACATCGCCGAACATAATAAATGCGCCTATGTATAAATCATCACTGATAGGGAAGAGCGGCAGCTCACGAGTAAGTCCCGCAATCTCCATTTTGTAGGTTTTTCTCATTTTGACCATAGCCTTTCCGACCGTATAGAAAACTATTCGGTCTCAACAAATTTATTAGCACAACATTTATATTATACATCAAATTTCCAAAAATTCAATATTTTTTGCAAAATTTTTATTAGAATTTTATGCTTTTTTTCCGAAATTCACCTGTGAAATGATTATTCCGACAAATATCAGGACACAGCCGACATACCCTCTGGCGGTCATGACCTCGTGGAGAACAAGTGCGCCGCCGACCGCGCTGAAAAGCGATTCGGTTGAAAGAATAATCGAGGCGGAGGTGGGGTCAGCGTCCTTCTGACCGAGAATCTGGCAGGTGTACGCAACGCCTACAGAGCCGATGCCGCCGTAAAGTATCGGAACCAGAGCGCCTTTTATGCCGCTTATCTCGGGAGTTTCGAAAATCAGCATACATACAAGTGACATCAATGCGCAGAAAAAGAATTGAACGGATGCAAAGCGTACAGCGTATATGCTGTCAACAAAGCGGTCGATTACAAGAATATGAAACGCCCAGAACAAAGAGCCGATAAGCACGATGAAGTCGCCCTTTTCAATTCTGAAATCGCCTGTTACGCTTAAAAGGAATATTCCTACAACTGCGAAAAGTGCGCCAATCCACGCGTTAAGTCCAGCCTTTTTGCCGAGAAATATCCCGAAAATCGGAACAAGAACAGTGTAAAGTGCAGTGATAAAGCCTGTTTTGCCCGCGTCCTGGTTAAGCTCAATACCAATCTGCTGAAGTGTAGATGCGCTGAAAAGCATAACGCCCGCAGCGATTCCCGCAAGAACGGTTTTTTGCATTTTAACTTTATGTAAAGCGGATTCGGTTTCGGTTTTTTCAAATATCAGAAAAACGGGAATGAGTGACGCCGCACCGAGAGTAAAGCGCAGTCCGTTAAAGGTAAACGCGTCGACGTGATCTGCGCCGACCCTTTGCGCCACAAAGGCAAATCCCCATATAACCGCAGTGAGTACCAATAACAGATTTGATTTGAGTTTCTTCATTTAATATTTCAGTCCTTCCGTGAAAAATCCTATATGATTATATAACAAAAACCGCGTAATTGCAAGAAAAAAGGACAGATTTGTTAAATCTGTCCAATTAACCGTGCCGCATTTGCGGCTTACTGTGGAAAATTTCGGTTTATTTTATAAGTGATGTCAGCGCTGTTTCAAGTTCTGCGCGGGACATATCTGATGAATAGAAGGTGAATCCCGCCTTTCCCGTGTACATATACCCGGTGCAGACGCCCTCTCCGTCATTGTAGTAAACCTTTACGCCGTTAAGACTTTTTGTTTTATAGCCGTTTGCTGAAAACGAGTCCGAATAATCCGACTTTGAGGTGCAAAGCGTAAGCGACTTACCGTTTACGGATGCGAAGGTTAGAACGCCTTCGTCACTGAGCGGAATACCGTCGTCCGAGAGCTGAACATAAAACTCATTTTGGGAGGTGTTTTTCATATTCTGCGGCAGTTTTATACTTTCAAACACGTCTATTCCGAGATAGCCGAAATAGGTTTGAGAATTCCATATTACAAAGCTGCTGTTGTCGGTGCGCATTTTCGCGTTTGAATTGCCGCTTGAGCCGCCGGAACCTGTGTCGGCAGCCGAAAACAGTGAAATACCTGCCTGCTTGTCGGAGTTGCTTTCAGTTTCGGAATTTTCAGCCACACTGCTTTCTGCAACGGTGCGGGAGCTATCAGCAGGGCCGGAGGAACTGCTTGCGGAAGGCGCTTTCTGCGAAGGCGCGGAGTTTTCGGTATTCTGCGCACTCGGAGTGTCGGAATTGCTGTGTTTATCAGCCGCATTTTTTGAATCGGAAGAAATGTCTTTCGCAGTTGCGGCGGAAGAATTTCCTGTTTCGCCTCTAAGTTCGTTCTGCTTTGCTTTGGATACTCTTTGATTATTTTCATCGGTTTTTGTGTCGCCATTATCCGAAGTTTGGTATTGAGAATCTGCTGTGTCGGAGGAATCATTCTTGTCCGTCTGTTCTTTTGCGGATTCGGGAGCGTCATTGTTCTGTGCAATCAGGTTGTCCCTTGCATTTGCTTCCTCGCCGGACGGCGGATTTTGAATATTCATATGCGGATAAAGATAGAGAATCGCACATACGGCAAACACTGCGGCAGCGCACGATACAAAGCGGTACACTGCGGCGCGTGATACACTGTTTTTCTGTTTTTCTGCCTTTTCAAAAATGTCGGAAATCAAAGCACGGTTGGTTTCAATGTCGTCATTTGCTTCTTTATAATACTTTTTAAACAATGTCATAACCTCCTTTAAGTTTTTTGCGCAGCATTTCACGGCCGCGGCTGAGCTGTGATTTCACAGTTGTTTCCTTGATATTGAGCGCACGCGAGATGTCAGCAACGGATAAATCCTCGTAATAAAACAGATGGATTACTGCGCGGTATTTTTGCGGCAGTTCCGCTACGGCATAGTATACGTCGCTTTTTTCTTCGGTATTGAAGGCGATATCCTCCGTGAGCGTTTCGTGGCGTTTAAACCACGGACTTGTGAAAAGGCTTTTGCAGCAATTCACAGTAACGCGGATGAGCCATGCCTTGACGTGTTCCTCGGTTTCAAAGTTTTTGTCCGTTTTAAGGTAGCGCAGAAAAACCTCCTGAACCATGTCATCGGCATATTCGCGGTTTTTAGTTTGTGACAGTGCCAGCTTGTATATCATATCAAAATATTTTTCTACGATTTCACACTTTTTTGAATCTTTAGAGGGTGTTTTATCGGTCAACCTAAATCCTCCTCTCACTATAAATACTTTTCAGAACGTAAAAAGGTTGCAAAAAAATTTTAACATACGAAATTTTTACTGTCAATACCTATAGCATTTCCCGAAAAATAAAATTTTGTGTAAAAACTTATAAAAACACCGCGTTTGAAAAATGCGGCGTTTTGCTTGGAAAAAATTATTCTTTTGTGACAATCTTTTTGTTTTCAATAAAGATTTTCTTATTGCAGATTTCAAATGCTGCGCACTTATGCGAGATGATTATGCAGGTTTTATCCTTCATTGCGCGGATATTTTTCAGCAGCTTTTCCTCCGTAGCCTCGTCAAGAGCGGAGGTAGCCTCATCAAGAAGGATAATCGGTGCGTCAGACAGAATAGCGCGAGTTACCGCAAGCCGCTGAATCTGACCCTCCGAAAGTCCGAGACCCTTTTCACCGATGTGCGTATCAAGTCCGTCAGGCAGCTTTTTGATAAACTCCGCCGCACAGCTGACCTCTGCCGCGCGCATGATTTCGTTATCCGTAGTATGCGGGCGTATAAGCGAAACCGCGTCGCGTATTGTGCCGGAAAGCAGCAGATTTCCCTGCGGCACATAGGAAAACAGCGGTCGGGAGTGTTTGCCGATATTTTGCTCGCTGCCGTCGGTGTTTTTAAGATATATTCTGCCCGATTTTGGAGTAATTACGCCGAGCAGCAGCTTTATAAGCGTGCTTTTGCCTATGCCGGAGATTCCGGCGATTACAAGGAAGTCGCCCTTGTTTACGGTAAGGTTGGCATCATTTAATATAATATCACGGTCATAATTAAAGCTTATGCCTTCAAAATGTGTGCTGTCAAGATTTTTATATGCACGAAGCGGGTCAAGCGGCTTTACAGAGGAGTCCTCGGCGGGCAAGTCCTCAATTTCGATAATACGCTCCGCAGATGCAAGAATCGCATAGTATTGCGGCACAACGCCCGAAAGTCCCGCAAACGGCGACTGAATCTGATTCACAAGCTGTAAAATTGCTGTGAGCGTACCAAATGTTATTTCACCGGTATAAAGCCTATATGCGCTCCACACAAGCGCATAAAGCGAGCCTATGCTGAACACAAATCCGAGGCTTGACGAGGCAAAAACGCTTAGGTTTTTGCGTTTCATCTGCGCTTTGTAGTTTTCGTCCTGAAGACTTACCGCCTTATCGGAAATGATGTTTTCGATTCCGAAAACTTTTACCATAAGAATGCTTGCGAGGGATTCCTGAAAAAAGGAACGGACGTTTGATTCGGTTTCCTGAACACGTTTGTGCATATTTTTCATCACGCCGCGAAAAAGACTGATTACGATAAGAAGAATAATTCCGCCGAAAAGAAAAATGAACGCAAAATTTCGGTCAAGTCGGATAAGTGTATAAAGCGCGTAAACAAGACCCGCGAGCAGACCTGTTACGCTTGGTATAAGCGAGATTATACCGGTCGAAACAATGCTTATATCGTTGTTAAGGCGGGTCATAAGGTCGCCGCTGTGGTATGCGGAAATTCGCGAATAGTCCTTTGAGAGAATTACGCGGAAAGTATTTGTCTTAAAATTTATATTCAGCCGCGCGGTCACGCGCATTTCTATGCTTTGCCCAATAAGACGGATAAATATCTGTGACGCGATTATCGCGAGCAGCTTTACCGAGGATGTCAAAAGTGCGTGAAAGTCATGCGCAACCGCAGAGTCGATAACCGACCGCGAGGTGAGCGCGAATATAACGCTGAGTACGGTCATGGAGCAGCGCGCGAGTATAAGCAGAAATATGTACCGCAGCTGCCCGGACGAGCCGCGGAGCAGCCATTTGAGAGTTTTTTTATCTTTAAGCATTTTATTTGCCTTTCGTATATTATATTTATCTGTTAAGTATATCATATAAATCGGAATTTTACAAGTCCGTACATATAAAAAGGTGCAAATTTTAAGAAAAAGTTTTTTTGCCGCAGTACAACATCGGATTCGGGGCATTCGGATAACCAAAAACAGTGTCGTTATAACGCGGTTTTATGTGCAATTTCAAAAAAATTTCGTATTTTAGGTTTTTTTTCTTAAAACTACTTGATTATTTATTTATATTTATGTATAATAGGTTTTGTTTTACAATATTAAATTAAAAGTTTTGTATTTCTAAAAAACAGAGGTGCTCCGATAATGGACATTGGAAAAAAACTAAAAAGCCTTAGAAGAAAGAAACAGCTCACGCTTGAGGACGTTGCAAACCGCTGCGAGCTTTCAAAGGGTTTTTTATCTCAGGTCGAAAATAACAACTGCTCGCCGTCGATTTCCACACTGGAGGATATACTGGACGTGCTGGGGTCGTCGCTGAAGGATTTTTTTGCTGACGACAAGACCGATACTATAGTGTTTTCCGGCTCGGATTATTTTGAGAACGAGCAGGAGGACTACAAGATAAGCTATCTTGTGCCAAACGCACAGAAAAACGCTGCCGAGCCGATAAAGATAACGATTCACCCGGGCGGCAGGTCGGAGGAGGTCATGCAGCATGACGGCGAGGACTTCGGATATATGGTTGAGGGCTGCGCAGAGCTGATATACGGCGATGAACGCCACCACATAAAAGAGGGAGATTCGTTTTATCTTTACTGTGACGAGAACTATCATATCGAAAACCGTTCAAAGCTTGACTGCACACTCATATGGGTGTCAACGCCGCCGTTTTTCTGATATAGAGCTAAACCGTAATTTTATACTAAGGATGGGAGATAGAAGCATGAACGCACTTATTGAGCTTTCAAACATTACAAAAAACTTTGACGATCAGCAGGTTTTAAAGGGAATTAACCTTAAAATACATGAAAATGAATTTTTGACGCTGCTCGGTCCGTCCGGCTGCGGAAAGACGACCACGCTACGGATAATTGCGGGATTTGACGAGCCGGACAGCGGCGAGCTACTGTTTGACGGAATCGAGATTTCAAAGCTCCCGCCTTATAAGCGCGAGGTCAATACGGTGTTCCAGAAATACGCGCTTTTCCCGCACCTTAACGTGTTTGATAACATTGCGTTCGGACTTAATATAAAGAAAACGGAGAAAACCGTCACGGAGCAGAAGGTGCGCAAGATGCTTGAACTGGTCGGACTTTCCGGACTTGAGAGCAGGGACGTAACCTCGCTTTCCGGCGGGCAGCAGCAAAGGGTCGCGATAGCGCGCGCGCTTGTGAACGAGCCGAAGGTTTTGCTGCTTGACGAGCCGCTC
>URZD01000013.1 GCA_900552305.1 uncultured Eubacteriales bacterium | reverse complement strand
TATGCGTGCATACCGATAAAGCAGGAGCGGTTTTCGGGGTTAAGCCGCCCGCCGGCAACGTAAACATTTACATTAAGCTCCGACAGCGCCTCCACTGTCGCAAGGCTGTTGGTTATAACCGTAATATCCTTTATGCCCGCCAGATGCTCTGCCATAAAATAGGTGCTTGTCGAGCTGTCCATAAATATTATATCGCCCGGCTTTACAAGAGCCGTCGCCCTTGCCGCAACAATAGCCTTCTCTCGCGTGTTTTTGTGGCTGCGAAGATAAAACGGAATTTGTTTGTTGACCGAATCCTTTATTTCCGCTCCGCCGTAGCTCCTTGTGATAAGTCCCTCAAGCTCCAGTCTTTTAAGGTCGCGGCGAATGCTTGACGGACTTATATGTATCATCTCGGCAAGGTATTCGACTGTCGCGTAGCCGTTTTGCGACAGCAGATTCATAATTTCCTTTTCACGTTCATTGCTGTACATTGATTTATCTCCTTTGCACATTTTTGCTCATTTTGCATTAAATTTTATACAAACTGTCAATTTGCGCGCCATTGTTGATTTTTTCTGCTCATTTATTATATAATAGAAAATCATATTTGTAAAGTATAATGGAGGTTGAAAAAGCAAAAAAATTTTTTTGTTTTAATAATTCCAATGCCGGAATAAATTATACGGAGGTATGGAAATGGAGTTTTTTAATATTCATCAGCTATGGTACATTTTAAGAATGATAGTCGCCTGCGCGTGCGGCGTAATGATAGGTCTGGAACGGCGCAACCGCTCGAAGGAGGCGGGAGTAAGAACGCACTGTGTTGTTGCGTGTGCGTCTGCGCTTATGATGATTATATCAAAATACGGCTTTGCGGACACCATGATAGGCGAAAACGGCGTGAGAGGTGCGGACGGTGCGCGAATTGCGGCACAGGTGGTAAGCGGTATCGGCTTTTTGGGCGCGGGAATGATTTTTGTGCACAGAAATATGATTACCGGACTTACAACCGCCGCGGGAATTTGGGCGACCTCGGGCGTAGGACTGGCAATCGGCGCGGGAATGTATGTTGTCGGCATAACCGCAACCGTGATTATTATAGCGGCGCAGATTCTTTTGCACAAAAATTTCAGGTGGCTGAAAAATTCAAAATCAAAGCGTCTTGTGATAAAAAATGTAAATATTAAAGGCTATCAGGCGTATATGACATCACTGCTTGCAGAGAACGGCGTAGTCGTACACGATGTTTACATAGAGAAAAACGAGGACTCAAACAGCTATACATTTATAATTGAGCTTCCGCAGAACGTAAGCGAGGAACAAATAACTGACCTTGTGGATTTTAAATGCAAGCTGAGCGCAAATATGTGATAACAGGCAAAAGCGACAAAATAAGAACGGTTAAGTCTTGTTTTGTCGCTTTTTGCGTTTAATATTTCCTTTGTAATATAAAATAGAAAAGCCGGTACATAACAAGCATAAGGCAAAGACCTCCGCTTGCGATTCCGACATAGCTGTCCATTCCGGCAATTTTAAGCAAGATAACAGCCGCTGCGCAAATCATAATATAGGAATATCCTGCCCATGCCCATGCACGCATGGAAATATACTTGTTTCTCTCGTCATTTACCTCGGCATCAACCGCCGTGCGGTAGTCGGGGTTTGACGTATATTTCCTAAACCGTATCAGCTGTATTGTTCCTACAGTGAAAAGACCGCACCCGAGACCCGACCAGAAATTGTCAAGGATTCCGAGAATACTGCAAACAAAAAACGTAATTCCCAGTACAATCCACGCAATACTGAAAATAAATCTCTTATTCATTTTTTAATCTCCTTCCGAATTGTCGTCAAAAATAAAAACATCCTCAATCTGCATACCAAAGTGCTTGGCAATTTTATGCGCAAGGAAAATCGACGGATTATATCTTCCGCGTTCAAGCGAACTGATAGTCTGCCGCGAAACGCCGAGCAGCTTTGCAAGCTCCTCTTGCCTGATTCCCGTCTTACGCCGTATTTCCTCAATTCTGTTTTCCAAAATACCACCTCAATTTTATGTAAAACGCGCTTTACATTTTTATGGTATCACAGACGAAGCTAAATGTCAAGCATACTTTACAATTTGTTAAAAAATTTTTTATTGACTTTTGACCTGTATTGAGATATAATTTAATAAAACTAATGCGAAAAGGATGATTTACATATGGACAAGCAGGCGCTTGAAGCAAGAGAACAGATGAAAAGCCTTTCCGGGCGGGAAAAGCTGATAAATTTTTGGTATTATTATAAGGTACATATTTTTGCTGCGATTTTTGTTATTGTTATTGTCGCGTTTACCGCGGTGGAGTGTGCGAGAAATATCAAGTATGATTTGCAAATATCCTATTACAGTACCGTTGCGATTGATACGGACGGCGTAACAAAGCTGGCTGAAAATCTTAAAGAGGCTGTGGACGATATAAATCTGAACGGCTCGACAGATGTACAGATTGCTCCGTGTTTTGCCAATCTTGACGAGGCAAGCGAACAGACGCAGGCGGTTTATGTGAAGTTTACCGCGGAGCTCGCGGCGGGCGAAGCGATGGGATATATTGTCGATGAGAGATTTTTGGAAATGTTTAAAAAGGGCTATGCGGAATCTGCCGAGGATATAGTGGAAATAACGGATTCACCCGTTATCAAAAAGTATTTAAAGCTCCCGGAGGGTCAAAAGCTCTATTGGGTAACAAAAACGCTTTACGAAAAGGAAAAGGGCAAGGATGAAAGCGTTGCGGCACATAAAAACGCTCTGAAGGTTGAGGAATACCTCAAAACAGGAAAACTGCCCGAAAAAGCAAAAAAATCAGAATAGGAACACTTATCAAAACAGCACATCGGCACAAATGCCGTTGTGCTGTTTTTTTGCTGCTGTCGGTATGCCGATAAAAATGTATTCGGTATTTCGGACATGAAAAATAAATTGTTCTTTTACTTGCTTTTTGGAAAAAAATATGCTATAATTCATATAAATAAAAAGTAAAGAGAGGATTTAACTCATGAAACGAATTATAAGTTTGATTCTTGTAATGTTGATGTTGTTTTCCTGCAGCGCATTTGCGGCAAACGACCTGAATTTTCTTAAAGAACGCTACACGAGTGCGGAAAGCACGTTTGAGTGTTCGTTTACGCTGAATAAGCCGCTTGATTTTATAAACGAGCTTACAAAAAGCGATTTATACGGTATGGATATGGTAAACACTATGTTCGATTTTTCGGGACTTGCGGAGAGCCTTTTTAACTCAACCTCCAAAGGAGTTGTTAAGGTGAGCGGCTCTGCGGACATGAAAAAGGTAAATATATCGCTCGAATCGGAGGGCGTTACTCCCGCGCAGATAAACCGAAATCTTCTTGTAACCGTCAACGCAAAATCGGGAATGTGGGTTGAGCTTGACTTTTCCGATGCGAAAAATCCGATTTACAATCTGATTGTACGGACACCCGTTATGGACAAATATGAGGTAATCGACATTGTTGATATGATAAAAACCGAGGACGGCGGCGAAAAGCAGCTTGAAAAGATAGTTTCGGTTTACAATCTGCTTGTAAACGATTTCACGGCGAACGGAATAAATTCTGCAACGGTTAATCTGATTTCCGACTGTGCAAAGGTAAGCTACGGCAGCTCGGCGGTTACCGTGAGCTTTGATGACGCGGGATTCAAAAAATATCTTGTCGGAATTATTGATACGGTAAATGATATATTCAAAACTGCCGACCTTTTCGGAGTTTCCGATATAGCAAGCGGAAATGCGGATATTCAGCTTGCGGAAAACGGTCTTGCAATAGATTCCGATACGGTAAAAGAGTTTCTCAGCAAGGTTAATATTCTCGGAAAAGACGGTCTTGTTATACGCTACGGACTTTCCGGAAATATAATAAACAGTATTGATACAAAAACACATATCTCACTGAATGTCGGCAATATTGTTCGCGCGCTCAGCGCAGTCGGCGAGGACGCGGCTGACGAATATGCCGAGGACATGGCAGAGGATTTAAAGAAATATGATGCAATGAACATCGACTTTACCTGTAATTTCAATCAAAATTACCGCAATATCAACCGCGGCGTCAAGGTTGAAAAGCCTGCTTTAACCGCGGAAAATTCGTTCTCGCTCAACGAACTGATGAAAAAGCAGGCGGAGGCTATGAATGAGTACGTCGCGGATACGGAATTCGATTGCTTCGGCGTTTATACTATGGATTATGTACCGCTCGGAATGGGAAACGCGTATATCGGAGTAAGGGAATTATTAGATTCTACAGGTATAGATTTTGACATTTTCTACAACAACGGCGTTGTAAGTATTGTTGCGCCGGATGACAGCTACGGCTTTAAAAAGGTAACATTCACCGTTGGGGCAAACACGGTAAATGTTGACGGAACAGAGCTTGCGCTGCTTAATCCTACGATCGAAAGAAACGATAAGGTATATGTCGACAGCTCGTTTGTGCTTGCGGTTTTCAACTTTGATTTGAGTGAAATTACCTGTTACCCAACGGACGGCGGACTGTACTGCTCTTTTTCAAAAAGGAGCTGGTAAAACTCAAAGAGCCTCGAATGAGGCTCTTTGAGTTTTCGGAAACATAAATACAAGATTGGAGAATACAAAATTGATAAGACTGCAAAAGTATATAGCAAATGCGGGAATCGCGTCAAGGCGCGGCGCAGAGAAAATAATCGCCGAAGGCAGAGTCACGGTCAACGGTGAGATAATACGCGAAATGGGTGTGCAGATTGACGAAAACTACGATACCGTTGAGGTTGACGGCGAAAAAATTAAAAGTGCCGAGAAAAAGTATTATATCATGCTGAACAAACCGACGGGCTTTGTGACAACCGTCTCCGACGATAAGGGCAGACCGACCGTTATGGAGCTGATTTCGGATATTTCAGCGCGTCTTTACCCTGTCGGTCGGCTTGATTACGACACAGAGGGTCTTTTGCTTATGACAAACGATGGTGATCTGACCTACAGAATAACACACCCCAAGCATGATGTAAAAAAGACATATGTGGCAGAGGTCACGGGAAATATTACAATGGACACCATAAATCAGCTAAGGCGCGGTGTTATCATTGACGGCTTTAAGACCAGTCCCGCAGAGGTGGAGGTTGTCGGCGCGACCCAGTACGGAACAAAGATTGAGATTACCATTCATGAAGGAAAAAACCGTCAGGTCAGGAAAATGTTTGAATCCCTCGGCTGCATTGTTAAAAAGCTAAAAAGGGTCAGCGAGGCAGGACTTAACCTCGGTCATCTTCCGAGCGGTAAGTGGCGCAAGCTCTCTGAATCGGAGGTTAATATGCTAAAGAAAATAGGAACCGACCGTGAGGGAAACAGAAACCGCCCGAGGTTTCACCAAAGGCGCACGTCCTCAGCGAACGTGCAGAGAAACAAAAAATCAAAATGAGGTAAGAAACAGCCATGCAATACACTGATGTAATCGTAATAGGAGGCGGAGCCGCGGGGATGATGGCGGCGGGAACTGCCTCAAGCCGCGGCAAAACCGTTATTCTTGTTGAAAAGAACCGTATTCTCGGAAAGAAAATGCTCATAACCGGTAAAGGGCGGTGCAATATTACAAACGCTTGCGAGGACGTTGAGGAGCTTATTCAAAACGTTACGACAAATCGCTCGTTTTTATACAGCGCATTCTACGGCTTTACCAACTATGACACAATCGATTTTTTTAATTCGCTCGGCGTTGAAACAAAGGTAGAGCGCGGAAACCGCGTTTTTCCCGTATCCGACAAAAGCTCGGATGTCGTAAACGCTCTTATCGGATATGTGAAAAAAAGCGGCGTGCAGATTGTACACGGCAGCGTAAACCGAATACTGACCGATGAGAGCGGAGCCGTCTGTGGGATAGAGCTTGAAAACGGTAAGAAAATTCTTGCCCGCTCCGTAATAGTGGCGACCGGCGGAATGTCGTACCGCGGAACAGGCTCGACCGGCGACGGTTACAAATGGGCAAAGGCTCTCGGACATACTGTGGTTACGCCGAAGCCTTCCCTTGTGCCTTTGGAGGTAGAGGAGCAGTGGGCATATGAGCTGCAGGGAGTTTCGCTTAAAAATATCGGCTTTGCCGTATATAACGAAAAGGGGAAAAAGGCGTATTCGGATTTCGGCGAGCTGATGTTTGCGCATTTCGGAATAACCGGACCGGTAGTCCTTAGCGCATCAGCGCATCTCAGACCTATGCTGCCGGGAAAATATAATATAAAAATTGACCTTAAACCGGCGCTTGACGAGCAAAAGCTGGACAAACGGATTATACGCGACTTTGAGAAATATATAAACAAGGATTTTGTGAACGCCCTCGGCGAGCTTTTGCCGTCCGGCTTGATTGAAACGGTGATTGAGCTTGCGGGAATTGATGCGCACAAAAAGGTGAACTCCGTAACGCGAGAGGAACGCCGCCGTCTGATTTCGGTAATCAAGGGACTGCCGCTTACGGTGCGCGGCTTTTGTCCGATTGAGCAGGCAATCATAACCTCCGGCGGAATTGCTGTAAAGGAAATCGACCCGTCCACCATGCAGTCAAAGCTTGTACCCGGACTTTATTTTGCCGGGGAAATAATAGACGTCGATGCATATACCGGCGGTTTTAATCTCCAGATTGCCTTTTCCACGGGTCGGCTTGCGGGACTTGAATGTTAATTTTTAATTACAGGGCATATCCGGTATGTCTCCCGTGTGCCTGACAAAAGAATTTCGGCAAAAAAATGACAAAAAAAGTTTATTTAAGCCGAAAAAAATCTTGCATACGAAAAGATACTGTGGTATAATATTTTCACGGGATAAATTAAAATCAATATTCATATAAGGATTGACCGATTTACAGCGTTTGGATATATTTATCCGATAGCTGTATTTGGTGTATTTAATATGAAGTCTTTATGGTTTTGATGTCTCAGAAAAAGTTTATTGCCCATATACAGTCCTTTATCCGGACTGTAGCAAATATTCGGCAAAAAGTATAGGAGTGATAAGAAATGGGTATGAAAAATGCGTATCTGCAGAAGGTTTATGCAGACGTAGAAAAGAGAAACGCAGGCGAGAGCGAATTTTTGCAGGCGGTTTATGAGGTGCTTGAATCTCTTGAGCCGGTTGTTGAAATGCACCCCGAATTTGAGGCAAACGGTCTTCTTGAAAGACTTGTTGAGCCGGAAAGAGTTATTTATTTCCGTGTTCCGTGGACGGATGACAACGGAAAGGTTCATGTAAACCGCGGCTTCCGTGTGCAGTTTAACAGTGCAATCGGTCCTTACAAGGGCGGTTTAAGATTCCATCCGTCCGTTTGCCAGAGCGTTATTAAGTTTCTCGGCTTTGAGCAGATTTTTAAAAATTCACTGACAGGTCTTCCTATCGGCGGCGGCAAGGGCGGCTCGGACTTCGACCCCAAGGGTAAGTCTGACGCTGAAATTATGCGTTTCTGCCAGAGCTTTATGACTGAGCTTTCAAAGCACATCGGAGCGGACACAGATGTTCCCGCAGGCGATATCGGCGTTGGCGGCCGCGAAATCGGCTTCCTGTTCGGTCAGTATAAAAGACTCCGTAACGAGTTCACGGGAGTTCTTACGGGTAAGGGTCTTACCTACGGCGGAAGCCTTGCAAGAACAGAGGCTACAGGCTACGGTCTTTGCTACTTTACGGACGCAATGCTCAAAGAAAACGGCAAATCCTTTAAGGATGCAACTGTTGTAATTTCCGGCTCGGGCAATGTTGCGATTTACGCGGCTGAAAAGGCTACGGAGCTTGGCGCAAAGGTTGTTACAATGTCGGATTCAAACGGCTATATCTATGACAAGAACGGCATTGACCTCGCTGCTGTTAAGCAGATTAAAGAGGTTGATAGAAAGAGAATTAAGGAATATCTTAACTACCACGCTGACGCAGAGTATCACGAAGGCTGCAAGGGCGTATGGACTGTTAAGTGCGACATTGCCCTTCCGTGCGCAACTCAGAACGAGCTTGACCTTGAGGGTGCAAAGGCTCTTATTGCCAACGGCTGCTACGCAGTAGGCGAGGGCGCAAATATGCCTTCTACTCCGGAGGCAATCGAAACATTCCTTTCAAGCGGTATTCTGTTTGGCCCCGCAAAGGCTGCGAACGCAGGCGGCGTTGCAACATCTGCTCTTGAAATGAGCCAGAACAGCATGAGATATTCATGGACGTTTGAGGAAGTTGACGCAAAGCTCAAGGGAATAATGGAGGACATTTATTCAAAGGCGAGCAGTGCGGCAAAGGAATACGGTCATGAGGGTAACCTTGTAATGGGCGCGAACATCGCGGGCTTTATGAAGGTTGCTACATCGATGATGGCTCACGGCATAGTTTAATTTTTACTACATTTCGTGCATTCCGTACAGACGGGCAGACTATTCTCTCTGCCCGTCTGTTAATAAATGCGCTGATTGGCGGGAGCTGATTTGTGCTTTTGCCGATAGCTAAAAAATCCGACCATAGGAGAGGTACAGAGAATATGGTTTTTGAAGAAAAAACGGTTTCGAGTGAAACGGTATATAACGGACATATCATAAATGTTCATGTTGACACGGTTGCAATGCCGGACGGAAAAACAGCTTTCCGAGATATTGTCGACCATCCGGGCGGCGTCGGAATACTTGCTTTTACGGATGACAACAAAATAATACTTGTAAAGCAGTTCCGCAAACCGATTGAAAAAGCAATATACGAGATTCCCGCGGGAAAAATTGACCGCGGCGAGGAGCCGCTGAAATGCGGAATCCGAGAGCTGGAGGAGGAAACAGGGTTTAAGGCAAAGGAGTTTGTTCCGCTTGGCTATATGTATCCGTCACCCGGCTTTACAAACGAGGTAACATACGCTTTCATGGCAAGAGGCCTTTATAAGGGTACTCTTAACCCTGACGAGGACGAGTATCTTGACATTGAAGCTTTTGAAATTGACGAAGTAAAAAAAATGATTATGAATAACGAAATAAACGATGCCAAGACCGTGTTTGCCTTTTTTAAAGGTCTTGAGCTGTTAAAATAAAACGGAACCGCCAAAGTCTGTGCGCGGTTGAAAGAATGCGCATATACTTTGACAGCCGATAAATGAGGGGGAAACTCACATGGAAAAAAATAAGGTTAAGGTAATAATAAACAACACGGAATATACTCTTGTTACGCCCGAAAAGCCGGAATATGTACAAAGAGTGGCAATTCTTGTTGATAAAAAGATTGCCGAGATAACGGAAGTCAACCCTCATTTAAGCACTGCAATGACTGCGATGTTGTCGGCAATTAACTTAGCTGACGATTTTCTGAAAAATGAGGATTCGGCTGACAATCTCCGAAGCCAGATTGCGGAGTATTCAAAGGGCAACAAGTCCATGGAATCCGATATAACTGAAAAGAACGGAAGAATCAAGGAGCTTGAAAAAGAGGTTGAACGGCTTAAAATAGCGCTTGCAAAGGCAGAATCGGCAAAGGGCGAATAAAAGATCGGGCAGCGTATTATTTAAAGCAGACTGTGCAAAACGTAGCTTGACCGCGATAATAACGGTGCATAAATAAATTGCAGAGTATATGCAAACTATAAAACGGAGATAAAAAGAATTGAGTAATAAGATTGAACTTCTTGCCCCGGCAGGAAATTTTGAATGTCTTGCCGCCGCAGTGCAAAACGGCGCAGACGCAGTATATATTGCCGGAAAATGCTTTGGCGCAAGAAGCTTTGCCGAAAATTTTGATAATGATGAACTGATACGTGCAGTTGACTACTGCCATCTCCGCGGAGTAAAGGCTCACATAACCGTCAATACTCTTGTCAGCGACAGCGAATTTCCCGCCGCTGCCGAGTATCTGGCGTTTTTGAACAATATAGGAGCAGACGCGGTTATTGTCCAGGATATGGGGGTTGCAGACTTTATACTCAAAAACTTTACGGAGCTTGAAGTCCACGCAAGCACGCAAATGACTGTTCATAATTCCGACGGTGTGCTTGCGCTGGAAGATATCGGCGTTAAGCGCGTAGTTTTATCTCGGGAGCTTTCCACTGCGGAACTTTCCGAAATATCCGCAAAAACCTCGGCTGAACTTGAAGTTTTCGGACACGGCGCACTATGTATGTGCTATTCCGGGCAATGCCTTATGAGCAGTATTATCGGCGGACGTTCTGGAAACCGCGGCAAATGCGCCCAACCGTGCAGACTGCCGTACACCGTACGCGGAAACGGTAAAAAAGCATTTTATCTGAGCCTTAAAGATTTGTGTTCGCTTGAACATATTGCGGAGCTTGAAAAAATCGGTATCAGCTCGCTGAAAATCGAAGGCAGAATGAAGGGTGCGGCATATGTTGCCGCGGCGGTACGCGTTTACCGCAAATATATCGACTGTCCGGCAAAAATAAATCAGGAGGACATCGCGCTGCTTGACAGTATATTCAACCGCGGCGGACTTACGGACGGTTATCTTATCGGAAAACCCGGTACGCATATGTTTGCGTTTGACAAGCCGGATAATCCGTACCGAAGAGAGGATGCAGAGCTTGCAAAGGCTATGGCGCTCTCGGCAAAAGAGGAAAACAGAAAGACAGTGCTTGACTGTCGGATTGATATAAAAGAAGGTGAAAAGGTGACGTTGACGATTTCGGCAAATGAAATTGATGTCACCTATACGCACGAAAAGGTAGCAGAAACGGCGCAAAAACAGCCGCTTACGTCCGAAGGCGTTGAGGAAAGATTAAGAAAAACAGGTGGAACACCGTTTGAATTTGAAAAAATTGACGTAAAAATCGAAGGAAATCCGTACCTTGCGGCAAGCGAGTTAAACGCCGTTCGCCGCAATTCGCTGGAGCTTTTTGCAAAGGCATACGCAGAGAGCTTTCGCAGAAAAAGCGATTATACACTTGACATTATCGAAACGGACGAAGTACCGCACGAAAAGCCGCGGTTTACCTGTGAGGTCACAACGATTGAGCAATACCGCGCGGTAAAAAGCGAAAAATTCGAGCTTTGGTATGTGCCGCTGCATATTGTACAAAATAACAGAGATGAACTTGAAGAAATAAAGGAAAAAACGGTAATTGTCCTTCCGGCAATAATTCACGAGAATGAAAATGAGCGCATAAAAGCGGAGACGAAACGCCTTATACATGAAGGCTTCCGCGGCGTTCTGATTTCAAATATTGCGCAGCTTTGCAGCTTTCGCGGGGAAAAAATCTACGGCGGGTTTCGGCTTAATATATTCAACAGCCGCGCGCTCGGTTTCTATGCGGAGCATGGCGTCTTTGCGGCGGAGCTTTCCCCGGAGCTGACCATGCGGCAAATATCGGATATAAAAAAGTCCGTTCCCGTACAGGTTCAGGCGTACGGCAGACTTCCGCTGATGATAACCGAAAACTGCGTAATCAAAAACGGCGGAGGATGCCCTTGCGACTTAGGCGGCAGCATTACCGACCGTATGGGGATGACGTTCCCTATTATAAAGGACGGTAGCTCTTGCAGAAATGTTATATTAAACTGCAAAAAAACATTTACCGCAGATAACCTTGACGCGTTTGAACGCGCCGGGGTCAGCCTGCTTAGAATATACTTTACGGATGAGGGCGCCGATGAATGCCGAAGAATTTGCGGAGCATTCATGCACGGCTTGCAATACCGTCCCGAGGATTTCACCGGGGCGCACTATTATAAGGGGGTAATGTAGGCATGATAAATGTTAAACTTAAATATCTTTCCGACAAGGTAAGCAGACCGGAGTACGCAACCCGCGGCAGCATAGGCATGGATCTTTCGGCTGCAACAGATAGCTCTTTTATTTTGCGCTCCGGAGCGCGTGCACTCGTTTCTGCCGGTATTGCGGTGCAAATCCCCAAGGGATACGGCGGTTTTATTTTTGCGCGCGGCGGCATTGCGGCAAAAAAAGGAATTGTTCTTGCCAACGGCGTCGGAATTATTGACAGCGACTATACGGGCGAGGTCAAAATCCTCCTTGAAAATATATCGAACGAGGATTACACGATTAAATCCGGCGAACGCATAGCACAAATGGTTTTTCTTCCCGTTGAGGAGGCAAACCTCGTTATAGTTGACCAGCTGTCAAAAACCATGCGCGGCTCCAAGGGTTTCGGGTCGACAGGCAAATGATGACGCGTGCCGACAAAGGGGTTGCGGTGACGGTTGCTTTGCTTGCGGTATGCTCTTATGTATTGTTTACAACCGCTCTTTCGTCAAATGCTGCCGAATCGGTTTTGATATGCGTAAACGGCAGAGAATATGCCGAGTATCGGCTTTGTGATATTCAAAAAACGAAACGAATTGTCATAAATACCGAATACGGCAGAAATGTTCTCGAAATTGACAAAGACGGCGCAAAAATGCTTGAAGCCGACTGTCCGGATAAAACGGATGTGAAATGCGGCAAAATCACCAAGCCGAATCAGATGCTTATATGCGCTCCGAATCGGCTGACCGTTCGGATAACCGGGAAAGCCGCAAATAACGCGGATAAGGTGACGTATTGATGAAAAAAAGATACTTACACGGCAAGTATTCCTCGGGTCAGTTCTGTCTGATGGCGGTGTTTATCGCAATAGGGCTTGTACTCCAGTATATAGAGGGGACATTTGCGATTTTTGCGCCGCCCGGTGCAAAAGTCGGACTTGCGAATGTTGTTTCGATTATAAGCCTGTTTATGTTCGGCGGCGCGAACGCTTTTGTAATAGCTGTTATAAGAGCCGTGACAGGCTCTCTGCTCGGCAGCGGAGCTGCCGCTGTGGCGTACAGTACCGCGGGAGCCGCGGCGGCTGTGGTTGCAATGTGGTTTTGTCGGAAAAGATTTTTCCCGTCCCTCGGCATTATAGGCATAAGTATTGTCGGTGCGGCTGCACATAATCTGGCACAGGTTTCGGTTGCGGCGGTAACGCTGCAGTCGGTTTATGTGTTTTCGTATCTTCCCGCCGTGCTGATTTTTGCGCTATGCGGAGGTCTGGCAACGGGATATACTGCGGCTTTTGCCTTTGAACGGATTGCCGCACTGAAAAAATATATCGTGAAATGAGAATTTGCATATGAAAAAAATTATTTTGGCATCAGGCTCACCCAGAAGGAGAGAACTTTTGGAAAAGGTCGGACTGAAATTTGAGGTTATGCCGGACAACACACCGGAGAAAGCCGATATGTCGCAGCCGCCGAACGATGTTGTTACGGAGCTTGCAAAATTCAAGGGTGAAAATATAAGAAAAAATCTCACCGCGGATACGGACGCGTTAATTATATCCGCCGATACAGTGGTTGCGATAAACGGCGTGATACTCGGAAAACCGCACAGCGAAAGTGACGCATTTGAGATGCTTTCAAGGCTGAGCGGCAACGCTCACAATGTCTATACGGGAGTATATATTTGTGATGTTCAAAGCGGAAAATACAAAAATTTTTACGAAAAAACAGAAGTATTTTTTAAAACACTTGACACAGAGGAAATAAAAGCATATATTAGAACAGGAGAGCCTATGGACAAGGCGGGCGCATACGGTATTCAGGAATACGGCGCAGCATTTGTCAAGGGAATTTGCGGCGACTACTTTAATGTGGTGGGACTGCCGATTTGCAGGCTTTGTGATGTGCTGAAAAAAGAATTTGAAACTGACATTTTTGCTTAAAATTTTACATAAATAAGAAAGAGTGATTTTGGTATGGCAAACGAGATAGGAATTGATTTGGGAACATCAAATACTATAATTTACGCAAAAGGAAAGGGCATAGTCGTTGACGAGCCGACCGTGGTTGCCGTAAGCGAACGTGACGGCAAAATCCTTTCCATAGGCAAAGCGGCGGGCGAAATGCTCGGCAGAACGCCGGCAGACATTCGCGCGGTAAAACCGATTAAGGCGGGAGTTATCGCAAACTTTGACATAACCGTTGCAATGCTCAAATACTTTATCAAAAAAGCAATCTCCAGGTCGTTCTTCAAGCCTAAGGCGGTTGTCTGCATACCCGCGCACATAACCGAAGTGGAAAAACGCGCCGTTCATGACGCAACACTTGCGGCGGGCGCGAAGGAGGTTTTCCTTATCGAAAAATCAATGGCGGCGGCAATCGGTGCCGGCATTGCGGTCAACGAGCCGTACGGCTCGATGGTGGTCGATATAGGCGGCGGCACAACCGAGGTTGCCGTAATTTCACTCGGCGGACTTGTAACCACGCAGAGCATAAAGGTTGCCGGCTCGACCTTTGACGCGGACATTATCGCGTATATGAAGAAAAAATACGGTCTTGCGGTAGGCGATATAACGGCGGAGGAAATCAAAAAGGCGGCTGCGGCTGCGTGTCCTCTCAAAGAGGAGGTCACAACCGAGGTCAACGGCCGCGACTTGGTATCGGGTCTGCCGAAAACAGTGTCGGTATCCTCTGTAGAGCTGCGTTCTGCGCTTGAAGAAAGCCTTGTATTTATAATTGACGGAATAAAATCGGCACTCGAAAAAACCCCGCCGGAGCTTTCCGCGGACATATTTGAGTCGGGAATCGTTCTGACCGGCGGCGGCTCGCTTTTAAAGGGACTCGGCAGACTTATAAACGTAAATACGGAGATTCCTATTTACATAGCCGAGGACCCGATGGAGTGCGTCGCAATCGGCGCGGGTAAAACACTGGAGGAGATAAAAACCCTCAAAAGTATACTGATAACACAGTAAAGCGGCTGCGTTAAAGCATCTGAAATACCGCTAAAATAAACGGAAGGGAAGGCTGAGCTTGAATCGTTTTTCTAAAAAGAGGGGCATCGTGGCTCTTATAATAGTTGTTTGTATTCTCGGCGCGGTAGCGGGATTTTTGAATGCGGGAAAAACCGAAACAACGGTCATTGAAAACATTTCAGAGGTCGTTTTTACGCCGATACAAAAGTTATTCACCAAAATCGGCAGCAGCGTTTCCGGTTTCTTTGGTTATTTTAAAAATGTTGACGATTTGCGCAGCGAGAACAAAAATCTGAAAGACGAAAATGCGGAGCTGAAAAAACAGCTGCGCGATGCCGAGGCGGATTCGCACGAAAACGAAAGCCTGCGTTCGCTGCTTGCACTTAAAGAGGCTCACCCCGAATATTCTCTGCAATGCGCGGAGATTATCGCAAGGGACCCTTCAAACTGGTTTAATGTAATTACGATTGACAAGGGATCGGCTGACGGAATCGCCGTAAATCAGCCTGTCGTTGCGTCAGGGAACGCTTTGATAGGCAGAGTTTGCGAGGTTGGCTCGACATGGGCGAAAATTATAACAGTTACGGACCGCGAACACAGCGCCGGCGCCGAAATTCTGCGTTCCGGAGAATATGCGGTTGTAAACGGCGACGGTGTCCTCGCCAAAAGCGGTCAGTGCAAGCTGTCGTATATATCCAAAAATTCAGATATTGTTGTCGGCGATACGGTTATAACCTCGGGTCTTGGCGGAATTTACCCCAAAGGCTTGCTGATTGGCAAGGTTACTGAAATCAAGCCGGACATACAGGGAATTTCCCAATATGCGGTAATCAAGCCGGAAGCCAATGTTGCGGACATGAGCGCCGTATTGATTATCGTTGACCGCTAAACGCCCGTTTGATATAGAAATTATCGGAGTGTAATATTCTAAGAAAGGATTCGGTTTAATTATGAAATTTACTTTTCATGCGTTTTTTCTGCTTCTGCTTGCGGTGCTTCAGGCAACCCTCATGGACGCAATCGCCGTATTCGGCGCAAAACCGAATCTGTTTCTTATATATGTTGTAGTGTATTCGCTTATGTGCGAAAAAAAAGAGGCGGCGGCTGTCGGAGCCTGCTTTGGTTTGACGCTGGATATTCTCACAGGACGTTTTTTGGGTGCAAACTCTATTTTAATGCTGATAACAGGATTTTTTACCGCACATCTGTGCGAAAACATACTCAGCCGTAACAATCTGCTCATATCGGCAATTATAACAATTCTGTTTACTGCAGTTTACGAAAGCGTATACTATTTGTTTACGTTTTCAATTCTTAAAAATCTGCAATTCGGTATTGTTTTTGCAAGAGTTCTCGGCTGTGAATGTTTGTACAACGCCGTTTTTTCGGTTATTTTTTACTTTATAATAAAGCGTTTCAGCGAATACACGGCTAAAAACATCGCACTGTAAAGTATCGTGCGCTGTCTGTTCGGATAAAAAAAGGGATTTTCCCGCATGAAAGGTGAAGCATTTGGAAAACAAGAAGATTGATTCAAGGTTTATCTTAATATTTGTAATCATACTTGTATTTGTGATTCTGTGTACAATGCGCCTTTTTAACCTACAGGTGGTCAACGGAAAGGAGTATCGCGAAAAGGCGGAAAACAGAATGTACCGCGCCTATCCGATAAAGGCGCCGCGCGGCGAAATACTCGATACCTACGGCAGACCGATGGTTACAAACAGCATGGGGTATTATGTCCAGATTCAGAGCATGGACAAGCAGAACAGAACCTTAAATAACACACTTCGCTCGCTTATAAAGATTTTCAAGAGTGACGGAGAGGAATATATAAACGAATTTCCGATTTCGGGGATTCCGTACAGTTATACGTTTAAGGATGTCGAAAAGGAGCTGCCCGGGTGGCTTAAGGAGCAAAAAATAAAGGATGTATCGGATGCCGCCGGTGTTGTAAAATACTATGCGAAACGCTATAAAATACCGAACGATTTTACGGACGAGGAAGCGTTTGAAGTCATATCCGTCCGTTATACAATGGAGCTTAAAAACTTCGGAATAATGACGCCGTATACGTTTGCAAGCGATATAACTATGGACACAGTGCAGAAAATAAACGAATGTTCCTTTGAACTGCGCGGGGTCAGCGTTGAAATCGAGCCTGTCCGCGAATATGTCAATCATTCAATGGCTGCGCACATTCTCGGCAGAACGGGAATTATATACAAGGAGGAGTATGCCGAGCTGAAAGACAAAGGCTATGGCATGAACGATATTATAGGTAAGGACGGACTTGAAAAGGTTCTTGAAAAATATCTGAAGGGCAAGGACGGCTATAAAAAGGTCGAGCAGACCAAGAACGGAAATGTCTCGGAAATACTGAATATAGAACAGGCAAAATCCGGAAATTATGCCGTTTTAACTATCGATTCAAAGCTGCAGACGGTGACCGAGGAATCGCTCGCGAACAACATTGTTACCGCGCGTAACGCAAAGGGTCACGACTGTTTCAGCGGCGCGGCAGTTGCGGTTGATGTCAAAACCGGCGGAGTTCTGGCAATGGCGTCGCTGCCGGACTACGACCCGGAGGAATACAATAAAAACTATAACTCACTGTTGGAGGACCCTAAAAAGCCGCTCTTTAACCGTGCTCTTAACGGCGCGTACACGCCCGGCTCAACCTTCAAACCGCTAACGTCCATCGCGGCGCTTGAGGAAGGGATTATAACTCCGACAACAATAATTGAGGACAAAGGAATCTACACATATTACGCGCCGTCATATCAGCCTACCTGTCTTATCTGGAAAAGCAGTCGCAGAACGCACGGAAAAATCAATGTTTCCGAGGCAATAGGCGTTTCGTGCAATTACTTTTTCTATGATGTGGGCAGACGGCTCGGCATAAGCAAGCTGGAGGAATATGCGGGATATTTCGGACTTGGAAAAACTACGGGAATTGAGCTTTCGGAGTCACGCGGCATCGTTGCGGGACCGACCTACAGAAAAAAGCTCAACATGGAGTGGTACCCCGGCGATACCTTGCAGGCGGCAATCGGTCAGTCGGACAATATGTATACCCCGGCGCAGCTTGTAAGTTATATTTCAACGCTTTTGAACGGCGGAACGCGAAATTCGCTACACCTTGTAAAAGAAGTTCGCAATTACGAAACGGGAAAGGTTGTTTTTAAGAATGAAACAAAGGCGCTTTCCGAGCATAAAATCTCCGACTCAACGCTTGCGGCAGTAAAGGACGGCATGAGACGTGTTGTTGCGGACGGTACGGCAAGAGCGGTATTTTCCGATTTCCCGATTGCGGTCGGCGGAAAGACAGGAACGGCGGAGGTAAGCGGCGGAAGCGATACCGTATTGTTTGTAGGTTTTGCTCCGTATGACAATCCTCAGATTGCTGTTGCGGTCGTTCTGGAGCATGGCGCAACAAGCCGTTATGCGGCGCACGTTGCAAAAGATATGTTTGAATACTACCTCGGCACAAACGAGGTAACAGACGAGACAACTCCGGTCAACAGACTGCTGCGTTAGGCTGCTGACCGATATATAAATTTTTACAAAACAGAAACACCGGATAGGCGCTTAATTTGGCGCATTTATCCGCATACAGAGGAAGGACGGGAATTTTGTTGAATACTAATTCGGTAGTTTTAAAACTTTACAAGGATGGCATGGTAGTATTTCTTAATGAGAATATGCCGTTTGAAACCTTGAAAAAAGCGGTTGTTGAAAAATTTATCAAGTCAAAAGATTTTTTTCGGGGAGTTTCACCTCATGTGGGTTTTAAAGGTATACCGCTTGAGGCTCACTGTTATGACGAAATAATACGCGCAATCTCCGATGCTCTCGGCTGCGAGGTTACCTTGTGGCAAAATCCCGACACAATGGAGCAAACCACGGAGGAAAAGGTGAAACACGCGACAGAAACCGCGGAGCAGGCGATAAGCAACGCGCTCAAAATAGATGTTGACAACGAGTTTACAAAGTTTTATAAAAAAACCGTGCGATCGGGTCAGCTGCTCGAATCGGACGGGCATATCGTAATCCTCGGCGACGTAAATCCGGGTGCGGAAATCGTTGCAGCGGGCAACATCTTTGTAATGGGTACAATAAAGGGTACCGTTCATGCCGGAGCGAAGGGCAACCGAGAGGCGGTCGTTGCGGGACTTAACCTCTCGCCGACACAGCTGAGAATCGCGGACATAATAACACGTTCTCCCGACGGCGATTCCAACACGGCACTTTCGCCCGAAATAGCATATATAAAGGGTGACCGAATAATTATTGAAGATTTTTTGCAAAAAAAGAAATAATATTTTGACATTTGCGATATTTTGTGTTAATATGGTAATAAGAGTTTTTATGCGCTTAATTTCAAATCGGTTTAAAACCGTATTTGAACTGCGATAAACAAAAAGAAATCTTACTTTTGGAGGGTTATAGATGTCACAGGTAATTGTTATAACTTCGGGCAAGGGCGGAGTAGGAAAAACCACAACAACCGCAAACTTAGGCGTTGGCTTGGCACAGGCGGGCAAAAAGGTTGTCCTTATCGATACCGATATCGGTCTCAGAAACCTTGACGTTGTTCTCGGTCTTGAAAACAGAATAGTATATGATTTGGTTGATGTCGTAACGGGTGTTTGCACTCCCAAACAGGCAGCAATCAAGGATAAGCGTTATGACGGCTTGTTCCTCATCCCTGCCGCACAGACAAAGGACAAGGACGCGGTTTCGGTTGAGCAGATGAAGGAGCTTTGCGAAAAGCTGAAAAAGGACTATGACTTTGTAATTATAGACTGTCCCGCAGGCATAGAGCAGGGCTTTAAAAACGCAATAGCCGGCGCTGACAAGGCTCTTGTCGTTACCACGCCGGAGGTTTCTGCGGTAAGAGATGCCGACAGAATCATCGGGCTGCTTGAAGCGAACGAAATAGAGGATCATTATCTTGTAATCAACAGAATACGCCCCGACATGGTAAAAAGAGGCGATATGCTTAATATTGACGATATTATGGATATACTTAATATTGATTTAATCGGCATAATTCCGGACGACCAGGACATTATTATTTCCACAAACAAGGGTGAGCCCGCCGTAACTGATTCAAAATCAATGGCGGGACAGGGCTACAGAAACATAACCCAGCGCCTTATGGGAAATAACGTGCCGCTTATGGACCTTGAAGAAAAATCCTTCTTTGGCAAGATAAAGGAATTCTTTACCAAAGGTTAATTGCCGTATTGAATTTTCGGTTTATTTATTAAATTTTAAGGAGAGAATTAAAATGCTGGATTTATCAAGAATATTTGGCAGAAAATCAAATTCAAAAGATACAGCAAAGGACAGACTTAAGCTCGTGCTTGTCCACGACCGCGCGAACGTATCGCCGGAATTTTTGGAGCAGATTAAAGACGAAATTATGCAGGTTATTGC